>NZ_DAMBGD010000013.1:25124-114966 GCF_032060985.1 Mobilicoccus sp. | reverse complement strand
TCAACAGAATTCACCGCCACAACGCCACAGAATCAGGACGGTGGATCAGGGCTCACGCAATACTCACGCAATACCCCGCAGATACCGGCCGAAGTGGGGGACGGTGAAGGCGATGCGGCCGCGTTCGCCGGAGTAGATGAGGCCCTTCTTGAGAAGCCCATCGCGAGCGGGAGAGAGCGACTGCGGTTTGCGGCCCAGGTACTTCGCGACGTCGGCGGTGGGGACGGATTCGCTCTCGTCGAGCTCTTGCCCCGATTCCTGCATCTCGGCGGCGACGTCGGCCATGGCGCGGAGGTATTCGCGTTCGCCGGGGGTGGCGCGTTCGAAGCGGGAGCCGAAGAAGCCGACCCCGAGTTCCTCTTCGGCCTCCGGCCCGGCGACCTCGACGTCGTGCGCCGTGATCGGGGAGGCCGGGGCGGCGTCCCACGTCACCTTGCCGTACGCCTGGATGAAGTACGGGTAGCCGCCCGTCGCCGCATACATCACCTCGAGTGCCTCGGGAGACCACTCGGCCCCCTCGTCCTGCGCCGGGGCCTGGAGGGCGTGTTCGGCCGCGCTACGGTCGAGGCGGTCGATGCGGTTGTAGCGGAACAGCCTCTCGCTGTAGCTCTTCGACGCCGACAACACCGCCGGCAGGTGCGGCAGCCCCGCACCGACGACGATGACCGGCAGCCCGTTCTGGCTGATCTCGTGGCACGCCGCGCACAACGCCGACACGTCGTCGGGGCCGAGGTCCTGCATCTCGTCGATGAAGATCGCCACGCCCTTGCCGACGTCCGCCGCGAGACCACCGACGTCGGTGAGGAGTTCGACGAGGTCGATCTCGATGTCGCCGGAGTCGGCCCGCCCGCTGCGCGCGGGGGCGTCGATGCCCGGCTGCCACTTGTCCCGCAACTTCGCGTTCGCCGGAGCGTCGCGCAGCGCGAACGCCTTGATGACGCCGAGCACCTGATCGACGTCGTCCTGCTGCGGATGCCCGAGCTCCCGGACGGCGACGTGCAACGCCGCACTGATCGGCCGCCGCACCCCCTGGTCCGGACGCGCCTCGAACTTGCCGCTGCCCCACCCAGCCCGTACCGCCGAACTGCGAAGGGCGTTGAGCAACACCGTCTTTCCGACACCACGCAGACCGGTGAGGACGATCGACCGCTCGGGGCGCCCACGCGCGATCCGTTCGAGCACGACGTCGAACGTGCGCAACTGCTCGTCGCGTCCGGCGAGCTCCGGCGGGCGCTGCCCGGCACCGGGCGCGTACGGGTTGATGATCGGGTCCACGCGAGGACGCTATTCGACTCTCTAGCGCGGGCGCGAGAGACACGCAGAAGAGCCGAGATCCTCAGGCCCCCGGGAACAACGACGACCGGATCACCTGCACCCGCTCGATCAACCCGTCGAGGACGAGATACCCGGCCCCGACGGCGAGGGGGCGCCCGTACTGCGACCGCCGCAGACGGACGCCGAACGCCTCACCGTCCTCCGCACCCTGCGGCGCGAGCATCACCCCACACCTCGACCGCCGCAGCATCGGCGCGGGCCCCCGGTAGGCCCCGAGAATCTCCTCCGCCTCCCCCGACCCGACGAACCACGATCCCGTATCCCGCAGCAGCGCAGGCAGTTCCGCGAGCGCATCGAGGAGCTCACCGTCGGGCACGAGGTCCACGTCGTCGGCGACGACGAGCACCCGACGTCCCGCCGCCAGCCCCTCGTGGACGGCGGCGAGCATCGGCTCGGCGTCCTCGTCCCGACGCACCGGCCCGTGCACCCGGCCTCCGCTGCGGGCGGCGACGTCGACGAGCGGGGACCGCCGCCCGGTGACGACGACGACCTTCCAGTCCTCGGCGAGCGCCGACTCCACGAGCGTGAGAAGCACCCCGGAACGCCCCGACCGCCGGCGCCCCGTCACGAGGGCACACGGACCGTACTCGTCCGCATCGAGATAGACCGGCCCGGCGTCATCACCACCGACGGCGACGAGCAACGCCCCCGAGCGCGGCGACGGGGTCGCCCCGTCAGCCACCGACCATGCCTCGCGCGAGGACGTGGCCCCCACCTGCGCGTCCGAACCCTCGGTGGGACGACGCAGGGGCACGACGCGCCGATCGGCCGCCTCCCCATACGCACCGACCCCGGGTCGAGGACCGTGCCTCCTCTCGGCCTCCGGTGTCGGAACGAGACGCAGGGGGCGGGAGGTGCCGTCCCCCGCGACCCCACGGCGATCGCGATCGCCCGAGTCCTCGCCGGTCTCCGAGCGATGGACCCCGTCGTCACGGCTCGCGCCCGGAGGCTCGACGCCAAGGACGACCTCGTCGCGCGTGACGAACGTCGGCAGCGGCTCGATCCGGAACGGCCCACCGGTCACGGCCTCCCCAAGCCCGGCGGGCAGTGCCCCGAGGAGTCGCCGCAGCTCGGTCGTGTCGGCGACCTGGGTCTCGACGGCCTCCGGACACCGCCACCCACGACCCGGCTCACCGTGCCCGGCAGGTCCGGGCAGACCGGCGGCGAGGTAGTCGTGGGCGTCACCGAGGCGCAGCACGAGCCGGTCGCCGAACACGGAGGTGAGACGCCCGGTGAGCATCGCGCGATCACCGCTCGCGACGACGCTGATCCCGACCCGCCCGCCCTCGGTGGCGAGACGCTCCATCGAGGCGATGAGCGCGCGGTCGTCCGCGGCCTCGCCGGCCTCGGTGAGCAGGTCCCACCGGTCGACGAGCAGCAGCACGCTCGGCCATGACTCCCCGTCGTCCGCCGTGGCGTCGAGGGTCAGAGGCGCACCCGGGCGCGGCGCCACGCGGCGCAGTGACCGCCGGTCGAGTTCGTCGACGAGCCGGGCGAGGAGCCGCTCGATCCGCCCCGGATCGCCTCGGCCGACGACGACGCCCACATGGGGCAACCCCTCGAGTCCGGCGAGCCCGTGCGCGCCCGCGTCGATCCCGTACACGTGGACGTCGGCGGGGTCGGACGTCGCCGCGACCGACACGGCGAGGGTCGCGAGCACCCCGCTGCGCCCCGACCGCGTCCCGCCGACGACGGCGAGGGAGACCCCGGCGTCGAGGTCGAGCACCGCCGCCGCCCGTCGTTGCCGGTCGGGGTGGTCTTCGAGCCCGTACGGCAGCAGTCGCCTGCCGACGGCGCCGTCGGCCGCCGCCTGCACCTCGCACGCCGCCAGATCGACCGAGGTCGGCAGCGGCGGCAGCCACGGCCGCGTCGGGAGCGGGCGCCCGGTGCGGGCGACGAGCGCGGTCATCGTCGCGGCGAGGATCGTGAGATCGGAGGCGGGCCGCCCATCCTCGGTGACGGGAACGGGGAGGGGACGTCCGAAGGCGTACGGGGTGAGCATGACCTCGCTCGACGGCCCGAGCGTCGTGACCCTCGCCGCCTGCACGGGCACGGGACGGTGCCGACCGACCCGGACGAGCGCGTGACCGGGCCGGTCCTCGGGCAGTTCCACGGCGTCCGGGACGCCGATGACGTCGACGGAATCCGCCGCCTCGGCGACACGCAGCGCGATGCGCAGGGTCGTGTTCGCCCGGATGTCGGCGCTCACCGCCCCGGCGGGTCGCTGGGTCGCGAGGACGAGGTGCAATCCCAGGGACCGACCTCGGCGGGCGATGTCGACCAGTCCGTCGACGAAGTCGGGCAGTTCCGTTGCCAGTGTGGCGAATTCATCGACCACAATGACGAGGCGGGCGAGCGGACCGTGACCCCCGCCGAGATAGGCCGTGAGGTCGGCGACGCCTGCGTCGGCGAGCAAGAGTTCGCGTCGGCGCACCTCCGCGGCGAGGCTCGCGAGCGCCCGGCGGGTGAGCCCGGCGTCGAGGTCGGTGACCACGCCGACCGTGTGCGGCAGCCCGGCGCACCCCGCGAACGCCGCGCCGCCCTTGTAGTCGACGAGCAGGAAGGACATCGCCTCGGGCGGGTTCGCGAGCGCGAGGCTCGCGACGAGCGTCTGAAGGAGCTCGGACTTGCCTGCGCCCGTCGTGCCGCCGACGAGGGCGTGCGGCCCGTCCGCGGCGAGGTCGACGGTGACGAGCTCCCCGTCGTCCCCGGAGCCGACGACGACACAGGTCGTCGGTGGGGCCTGCCACCACGCCGCGACGTCCTCCTCGTCCGCCGGGTCGACGCCGAGGAGGTCGAGGAGCCGCCCCGGCGCGGGTGAGGGGGCGTCGGTGCGGGCGAACGTGCGCGCCAATCGGTCGGCCCAACGGCGCTCGGGCAGGTCGACCTCGAGGTCGAACCGGGCTCCACCCAGTCCGAGGAGCTGCGCACGCGGGCCCGGGACGTCGAGCACGAGGGCGTCGGTGCGGGCGGGGTCGGAGAACGCGGCGCGGGCCGCGACGTCGTCGACGACGATCGCGGCGACACCTGGCCGTGCGAGCGCCGCGAGATCACCGACCCGGCCGTCCACGACGACCACGTCGAGCAGGGGCGCCTCGGCCCGGGTCGGTGCGCCGCCGGCCGACGTCGCATCGGCCGACGGCACCCCCGCCGGAACCTCGACCGTCGGCGACCCAGCTCCCCGCGAGAGCTGCTCGCTCCACCGCGCGCACGACTCGTCGTCGAACCCGACCCGCACGAAGGCGTGGTCGCACGCCCGCGCCTGTGGCAGCCAGCGCAGCCAGGCCCACCCCTCGCGCAACTCGGGGTCGAGGCCCGGGGCGAGCAGCGTGAGTCGCAGCCGGGGGTCGTCCGCGAGAAGCCGAGCGAGCACACCGCGGGCGTAGGCGCGGGCGAACGATCCACCGACGACGAGGACGGGCTCATCGGCGACCGGCACGGCCACCCATCCCCCGGGGTCGGACGCGGGACGCCCGAGTGCCCACGTCGGCTCCTCACCCGTGGCGTCGGGGTCGCCGGCGGGGTCGCAGACGTCGTGGTGATCGGGGTCGTCGAGGCCCCCCACACGATCGAGCAGGAGGTCCGCGAGCGAGCGGATCCGCGCCGGGCCCCTCGGGGCCTGCGACGCCTCCGGACCCCGGCACCACCGCACCCGCAGGTCCAGGCCAGCGACGTGGCGGGCCTCGTCCAGCGGCCAGGGCAGGCGCCGCCCGGCGACCTCGAGATCGACCACGCCGCCGCCGCCCACGTCGAGGAGCCACGACTCCCGACTCGGCAGGGGCACGTCGTCGAGGGGATCGGGGCCGCAGCGATACGTGCCGACGTCGAGCCGGTGGACCGACCCCGCGCCGAGCCCACGCTCGACGACGAGCTCGACCACCCCGAACGGCGGGGCGGTGAGGTCAGACCCCGCCACGAGCACCCCGCCGGGCCCCACGGGCAGATCCCACACGGAGGCCCTCACCAGCAGATCCTCACCGTCCGGACCCGTGACGAGACCGCGCACGCCGTCGCTCACCACGTCACCCTCCCGCCCTCGAGACGCCAGTTCCACACCCCACGCGCGGCCGCCTCACCCGGGCGCACGGGCGCGAGGACCGTCGGGGCGTTCCGACGCCGCGACGTCGCGCGCACGGTCGCCCGGAGGCTCGGCGTCGCCGGGCTCGAGAGGAGGACGACGTCGTGGCTTCCCCGCGGTGGCGGCCCCCATCGCCCGTCCACCCCACCGAGGACCGGCAGCGGGGTGAACGCCTCCGCGAGCCGGTCGTCGCGCCGACGCACGTCTGCGAGATCGTCGATCTCCCACACGCGCACCTGCCGTGACCAGGGCATCCGACCGAGCGACTCGCGGATGTCGACGAGCACGGCCCGGATCTCGTCCGGCGCGCCCTCGATCGTCACGAGACCGGGCGCGGACCCGAGATCGACCCACACGACCCCGGCGTCGTGAAGGGACCGTCCGACCGGTACGAGCGCCGGATAGGCCGGGGGCGCCGCGGGCACGTCGCCGAGGGCCTCGACGCGGCACCGCCACCGCCCTCCGCAGGCCTCCCACGGCGGCGGCGGTTCTCCCGCCGGCGCGGAGAGCGTGAGTTCGACGACGACATCGCCGGACGCAGCCAGTCCACCCGCGGCCGAGGCACGCGCGGCCGAGGTGCCCTCGGACGAGACATCTGCGAGGGAAACGTCTGCGAGCGAGACGTCTGCGAACGAGGCGTCTGCGGGCGGCACCAGGCGGGCGGATCGCTCCACACCGGCGGACGGCACTCGCCCCACACCGGCGAACGGCACTCGCCCCGCAGCACGCAGGCCCCGCGTCCCGCTCTCACCGAGGTCCTCCCGCACGACGGCGACGGGCAACCCGGGCAGCGGCCGGCGCCCGGCGCGACAGGCGTGCACGAGGTGGCGGAGGGCGGCGTCGAGGCCGACGGCGAGCGGGGTCGGGCACGGCGCCTCCGCCCGCACCCACTGCGCCACCATCTGCCGACCCCCGATGCTCGTCCCCGTGCCGAGGCACCCCCGCAGTGTGTCGATGACCTGCGACGATGTCGATGCCCACACCGAGAACGGCAGGGCGGGGACATCCCCCGGGCACGCCCCGAGGACTCCGCCACCGGCGCGCGAGCGGCGCGGGGTCACTTGAGCAGGCGTGACATCCGTCGGTCGGCGAGGGGGTGGCCACCGGTCTGGCAGGTGGCGCAGTACTGCAACGAGGAGTCGGCGAACGAGACCTCCCGCACGACGTCACCGCACACCGGGCAGCTCTCTCCGGTACGGCCGTGAACGCGCATCCCGGCCCGTTTGGCGTCCTTGAGTTCGGCGGCCGGTCTACCGCTCGCCGCCGCGACGGCGCCGGACAGCGTCTCGCGCATCGCGTCGTAGAGGCGGGCGATCGTCGCGTCGTCGAGGGACGTCGTGAGCGCGAACGGGGAGAGCCTCGCGACGTGGAGGATCTCGTCGGAGTAGGCGTTGCCGATGCCGGCGATGACGCCCTGGTCGCGCAGCACGCCCTTGATCTGGGCCCGCTTGCGTCGCAGGAGGGCGGTGAACACCTCGAGGGTGAACTCGTCGGCGAGCGGGTCGGGGCCGAGGGAGGCCACGCGCGGCACCGCCTGGGGATCCTCGACGACGTAGACCGCCAGCGACTTCTTCGTGCCCGCCTCGGTGAGGTCGAACCCGGAGGAGTCGTCGAAACGCACCCGCAGGGCGATCGGCGAGCGGCCCGGGCGGATCGGCTTCTCCGGCAATGCCTCCGACCACCGCAACCACCCCGCCCGCGCGAGGTGGAAGACGAGGTGGACGCCCTCGCACTCGAGGTCGAGGAACTTGCCGTGCCGCGACACGGAGGTCACGGGCAGCCCCACGAGCGCGTCCGGCGGCGGCGCGTACGTCTTGAGCACGGCGATCGAGGCGAGCTCGACGCCGGTGACGACGCGCGGTTCCTCACCGAGCAGACGGGAGGAGAGGAAGTCGACGAGGGCCTGGACCTCGGGCAGCTCGGGCACGACTCATCCCTGCGCGAGTACGGCCCGCAGCTGACGCAGGAGGCCGTAGCCGTCGGGGGCCCGGACCACCGGCACCGGACGTCGCACCCGCGGCGCGAACCCCTCGTTCGACACCGGCAGACCGTGGCTCAGCACCTGCTCGGTCGTCGTGAGCTCCCGGATGCCGATCGCCCGGACGACGTCGGGCCTGTCCCGGGCGAAGTCGCCGTAGATCTTGGGGTCGTGCTGGCCGTCGTCGCCGACGAGCACCCACTGGATCTGCGGGAACTCCTTGGCCAGCCGATGCAGCGTGACGCGTTTGTGCTGCTGACCGGAGCGGAACCAGCCGGTGTTCGTCGGGCCCCAGTCGGTCATGAGCAGCGCTCCCGCCGGGTACCCGTGCCGGTGGATGAACCGGTTGAGGGTGTCCTCGGTGTTCCACGCCCCGG
The DNA here is from genome assembly GCF_032060985.1 of Mobilicoccus sp. Classification (NCBI taxonomy): domain Bacteria; kingdom Bacillati; phylum Actinomycetota; class Actinomycetes; order Micrococcales; family Dermatophilaceae; genus Mobilicoccus; species Mobilicoccus sp. Next base: position 107,198 of record NZ_DAMBGD010000013.1, on the reverse strand, counting down.
TGGAGAGGTAGAAGATCGGTGCGCCCGGGTGGTCACCGAGCAGCTCCCGGTACATCGGCGCCATGCCGGGGACGATGTTGCGGGCCTGCTCGGTGAGGACGAACGTGTTGTAGGCGGCGATGAGGGGACGCGGCAGCGCGGTCGTGATGATCGTGTCGTCGATGTCGCTCACGAGCCCGAACCGCACGGACGGCCCGACGATCTGCACCGGCGCCTGCGCCGAGATGCCGCCGACGGGCGTGATCGTCACCTCGTGCCAGCCGGGTGTGAGGTCGTGCCCGGTGACCGTGAGGTCGATGTACCCGCTGCGGTCGCTGCTCGTGCGATGGACCACGTCACCGATCCGGACGTCGACCTCGGCGTTCATGAGTTGCGCGGTGAGGAACGCGCGCCAGCCGCGCACCCTGGGCTCCGGACCGAGCTCCTGCCCGACGTCCTCGCCGCTGTCGGGGAGGCGCTTGGCGTCGATCGTCACCTCCTCCGGGTGACGGGACAGCAGCACGCGACCCAACACCCGGACGAAGTCGGTCGAGCCGTACCCGGTGTGTCCCACCGCCCGAGGGGTCCAACCCCGCGAGGCGAGCACGGAGTTCATCCGGGAGTTCCACGCGTCCTCGACGATCGACGCGGCGTGCGGTCGTGACATGTCTCGACGGTAGTGGATGTGCGGGGTCACACGGCCCTCGCGAGGAGCCCCACCGGCTCCGACCCGGGACCAGGCACCGTGGACCGCCGGCAGGTGTTCCGGGACGGGGGTACTGGTCGGACGTTCGACCGGCGTCCTGGAAACGCTCAGCACGGCGGCGGTCCCGCCGATGGGGGATCTACCGCACGGGATCGCGGTCCGGGGGCCGCGACCCTCCGGTGTCCACGACGCCATGGAGGGCGAGCTGTGAACGACGAGATGGACGACTGGAACGGACACGACGGCCAGACGCACGCGCCGGGAGCGCGGCGGGGCCTCGCCCTCCGCCGGCAACTCCCGCCCAAGCGCACCTACCGGTGCGGCCTCACCCCGCTCGCCGCCACGGTGGGCGCTCACGACGACCGTCGACCCCGAGGTGACAGGCCCCGACGCACGGGACTGTCCCGCGACCACGCCGCGCCGCTGCGCGGACGTGTCGGGTGCCGCCACACCCACGGTCTCGAGGACGTGTGGTCGGCCCGGCACGCGGGTAGCCTCGGCGAGGTCGAAGACGTCCACCCCCTCCCGAGGACCGTGACCATGAACGAACCCGAGGGCACCAGTGCCGCCAAGGCCCAGACGGCGCCCGATCCCGAGGACCCGGGCAAGCCCTCGAACATCACCGAGATCCGCAAGCCGTCGTGGCGTCTCACCGCACGCAAGTCCTTCATGGAGTTCCTCCGCGACGGATGCCCCGACGCGGCCGCGGCCCTCACGTTCTTCTCGGTGCTCTCGATCTTCCCCGCGCTGCTCGCGATGGTCTCGCTCCTCGGCGTGTTCGGGCAGGGTCAGCGCACCGTCGACTCGCTCATGGAGCTGGCCGGACGCGTGATGCCCGCCGACATCCTCTCGGTGGTCCAGCCGGTCATCGACTCGATGGTGAAGACGCAGGCCGCCGGATTCGCGCTCGCCACCGGTCTCGTCGTCGCGCTGTGGTCGGCGTCGAACTACGTCAACGCCTTCTCCCGCGCGATGAACCGCGTCTACGAGGTCGACGAGGGCCGACCGATCTGGAAGGCACGCCCCGTCTTCCTCGTGCTCACCCTCGTGGTCCTCGTGCTCATCGCCCTCATCGGCCTCGGCCTCACCCTGAGCGGCCCGGTCGCGCGCGCGGTCGGCGACGCCGTCGGCCTCGGCGACACCGCGGTCATGGTGTGGAACGTCGTCCGGTGGCCGATCATCGTCGCGATCGTCATCCTCATCGTCGCCCTGCTCTACTACGTCACCCCCAACGTGCAGCAACCGAAGTTCCGGTGGATGAGCGTGGGCGCGACCGTCGCCATCCTCCTGTGGATCCTCGTCTCCGTCGGGTTCGGCTTCTACGTCGGCAACTTCGGCAACTACAACAAGACGTACGGCTCCCTCGGTGGCGTCATCGTGTTCCTGCTGTGGCTGTGGATCACGAACATGGCCCTGCTCTTCGGCGCCGAGATCGACGCGGAGCTCGAACGCGCGCGCCAGCTCCAGGCGGGCATCGAGGCCGAGGAGACCCTCCAACTTCCGCCCCGCGACACGACGGTCAGCGAGAAGAACGCCGCCAGGCGCGAGAAGGTCATCGCCAACGGCCGCGCCATCCGGCTGCAGTCCCAGGCCGCCGAGGATCGTGAGCAGCGGTCCGACGACCCCGAGACCGGTCGCGGTCGTTGTGACGGGTCGACCGGCGGCTCGACGGCGGCGCTGAGCTGAGAAGACCACGCCGTCGCACGGCCTGACGCGCTGACGGCGACGAGCTGACGCGCCTGCCGCCGCGAGCTGACGCGCCAGGCATCGAACGGGTCGACGTCCCGGAGCCGGAACGACGGCGGCGAGCCGAACCGGTGCGCCCGACCGCCTCCGGGTCGCAACCCTCAGGTCGTCGCCCTGACGATCGCCACGGCGACGACGACGAGGCCCCCGACGCAGGAGGCGACCCCCGCGACGATGGCCGCCGGGGTCGCGTGCGCGAGGGCGACGACAACGACGACCGCGAGCACCGCGACCCACACCGCCGCGCCGACGGCACGCCCGGACCGGGCCAGGTCGGCATAGACGCACACCTGGACCAGCGCGAGGCCCACCCCGAGGGCCGTGAACACCCAGGCCAGGGATCCGAGCGGCTCGACGAAGGCGGGACCACCGACGAGGCGCACCAGCGGCCCGCCCGCGACCGCCGCGAGGCCGATGCCGACCGCCCCCACGAGCGCCGTCGACCCCAGCGCGGCGACCACCGCCGACCGGCGCTGATCGGGCCGCGCCATCCGCGGGTAGAAGAACGTCGCGAGGAACTGCGGCCCCCAGAAGGCGACCTTGGCGAAGAGCGACCCCACGGTGTAGACCCCCGAGGGGTCACCGGGCAGGTAGTGGCGGGCGAGGAGCAGATCGAGCCCCGACAGCACGAACAGCCCCGCCATCGGCACGCTGCCCACCACCCCGGCACGGGCGATGGTCCAGCTGTCGCGTCGTACCTCGCTGCGGGTCGCGAGGAGCGTGCCTCCGGAGGCGGCGGGCGCACCCTGGTGGTCCGCCCGGGGCGCCCCGGAGGCACGGGTGGTGGAGCGGCGGCCCATCGCCGGCCACAGCACGGCGACGGTGAGCACGACCCACCCCACGGCCCACCACGAGACGACTCCGAGCACCCCCAGACCCAGGAAGGCCGAGACGAGAGCTGCCGCGAACTTCACTGCGCCCGTGCCGAACTGCACGAGCGAGAGGAGCGCGAACCGCTCCGACCCCTGCACCGCGCCCATGCCCGTGAACACGAGGGTCATCGGCACCGCCGAGGCGGCGATGACGAGCACCGGCCCCGGGCCCGACAGATGCAACAACTGCACCACCAGCGGTGAGAACACGGCGAGCAGGACCGCCGGAATCCCCCCGACGACGACCGCCGCGACGACGTCCGGCACCCCGACACCCCCGGTGCGCCCCGCCGCCACCCTCCGCGCGGTGACGAGCTGGAGACCGATCCCCGGCACGGTGAGGATCGTCGCGAGGTTGACCAGGGCCCCGACCGCGCCGAGGTCGCCCTTGGGGAGCGACCGCCCCAACACCGCGAAGAACGCGTACCCGAGGAGGGCACCGAGCACGGTCCCGGTGAAGAGGGCGAGACCCGGCAGGAGGTCGCGTCGGCGCACGCTCACGGCAGGCATTCCATTCGTCGGTCGGGGACGGAACCCGTCGGTCGTGCCACAGTGCCGATATGCGACGGCACGAGCGGCGAGGTCAAGGGCCGACCCTACGACCCCCGGAGCTGCCCACAGGGGCGACGAGCCCGTGCGTCGTCGCCGACGGCTCGCGGGCGTCGCGTCCGTCTCACTCCTCGATCACGGCGGCGACGTCGGACGCGTCCCGCCGGTCGACGATCGCCGCCCTCGCCGGATGCCTCGCCGCCTGCCTCGTCACCGCCCTGTGGCTCTCGCCCGCACTCGGACGCGGGGTCCTCCTCTACCGCGACTTCGTCCAGGTGCCCCGGCCCGTGCTCTCCCCGGCGGCCCTCGGCATCGACGGGCGCGCCCCCCGCGCCGTGCCCCTCGACGCCGTGACCGCCGTGCTGCATCCGCTCGTGAGCAGCGGCGTCCAGCAGCAGCTCCTCCTCCTCGGATCCCTCGCCCTCGCCGGGTGCGGCACGGCGATGCTCCTCCGTCGTCACGGCCTCGCGGCCGCCGTCACCGGGGCGGTCCTCGCCACGTGGAACCCCTACACGGCCGAGCGCCTCCTCCTCGGACAGCCGCCCACCTTGCTCGGCTGGGCGATGATCCCGTGGCTCGTCCTCGCCGTCCGCCTGCCGGGAAGCACGCGCCGACGCCTCCTCGCCACGGCCCTCGCCGCCGCGCCCGCGGCCCTCACCCCGTTCGGCGGCCTCCTCGCCGCCCTGATCGTGCTCCTCACCTGGGCGTTCGCCCTACCGCCCGCGCAGCGGCCCGCCACGTCGACCGCCGGGGCGACCACCCCGTCGACGACCACGTCGAGCACCGGCCCGGCCGCCCCGGCGGCGCCCTCGCGCCGGACGGACCTCGGTCGAGGCCGTGAGGGGATCGCGTTCGCAGCGCTGGCGATCGCGTGGTGTCTGCCCTGGATCGTCGTCGGCGTCCTCGGCACCCACGACGCCGGCCAGCGCAGCGGTGCGGCGGCTTTCGCCGTCCGCCACGACGGGCCCCTCGCGGTCCTCGACGTCCTCGGCGGCGGCGGGGTGTGGGCCCCCGCCGCCGGACTCGCCTCCCGGACCGAGGGCGCGGCCGTGCTCCCCTCCCTCGTCCTGCTCGCCGTCGCCGTCCTCGTCGCCCTCCGCCCCGCGCCCCCGATGCGCCGCGCCGATCCCACCACGCGCTCGGACCACCCCGACCGGCCGGGGCCGAACGAACGCCAGGGGCAGAACGAGCGGCCCGAACACCACCCACGTGAGGTCGTGGTCCTCGCCCGCCGCCACCGCCGGCTTCTCCTCGCCGCGGTGCTGCTCCCACCCCTGGGCGTCCTGGCTCTCGCGACCCCCGTCGGCCTCGACGCGTGGGCATGGGCCCAGAACGTCCCCGGCGTCGGCCTGCTGCGCGACACCCACCGTCTCCTCGGACCGTCGGCCCTGGCCGTCGCCCTGCTCGTCGGGGCGGGGGTCGGCGCCCTCACCCGGTCGATCCGCGCCCCTCGATCCCGGGTCGCCCTGACCGGAGCCGCGCTCACCGTCATCGCCTGCAGCCTCGCGGTCCTCGGTGCCCCCGAGGCCCCCGCGCGCACCCGCGCCGCCTACCGCCCGGTGACGTTCCCCGCCGGATGGCAGCAGGCCGTCGACGCCCTCGGCGACCGCACGACGCTCGTCCTGCCCTGGCAGCCGTTCCGGCGGCAGGGCTGGGCGGGACCGCAGCCGTTCCTCGACCCGCTCCCCCTCGCCCTCCACGGGCGGGCGATCACCGCGACCACCCTCACGGTGCAACGCGGCGGAGAGACGTACGTCGTCGGCCAGGACGACGATGCTCTCCTCCACGCCTGGGCCCGTGGCGACCTCGCGGCGCTCCGCCGGGCCGGCATCGAGGCCGTGGTCGCGTGGGACGACACCCCCGGCACCTCCCCGGCACCGGCGGCCGCCGGTTCCCCAGAGATTCACGACCCCCTTCGTGTGTGGTTCCTGCGCAGGTGAGGGCGCCGTGGCGCCCCGTTTCCGGCGCGCCACGGAAAATTGAGTGACCCACATCACGTGACAACGCGAGCGGAACACCATATGGTCCCGTCATTCGGTTACCCCCCGGTAGGGGTCACCGGCCTCGAGCCAGACCGCCCCCGAAAGGACCCTCATGTTCAACCGTCACCGCTCCTCGCTGGTCGTCACCGCCCTCGCCTGCCTCCTCGGCCTCGGCGCCGGGATGGTCGCCGTCAGCGCCCTCGGCTCCGCCGCGCCCGACGACGCCCGCGCCGCCACCACCGGCCCGGCTTCCCAGGTCTCCAGCTCCGAGCTGCTGTCCTACGGCGGCTGACGACCCTCGTCGAGACGCCCGACGCCGTGCGTATCGCCTTCCTCAGTTGGCGTGACCTCACCCACCCCGAAGGGGGCGGGGCCGAGCGTTACGCCCAGACCGTCTGCGCCGGCCTCGCCGCCGGCGGCCACGACGTGACGTTCCTCTGCGCCGCTCATCAGGACGCGCCCGCCGACGAGATCCTCGACGGCTACCGCATCCTGCGCGCAGGATCGCGCACGTCCGTCTACCCGCAGGCCTTCCGACGGCTCCGGGCGCTCGAACGCGCCGACGGACCGTTCGACGCCGTGGTGGACGTCCAGAACGGCCTCCCGTTCGCCTCTCCCCTCGCCACCCGCACCCCGGTGATCGTCCTCAGCCACCACGTCCACCGCGAACAGTGGCCGGTCGTGTTCAACCCGGCGATCGCGCGCACCGGTTGGTTCCTCGAGTCCCGCGTCGCCCCCCGCCTGTACCGGGGACGGCAGTACGTGACGGTCTCCTGCCGCAGCCGCGACGAGATGGTCGGTCTCGGCATCGACGGCGGCGCGATCTCCGTCATCCACAACGGCACCGACCTGCCCACCAGGTCGAGCGGACCGCGGTCGGCCGACCCCACCGTCGTCGTGCTCGGACGCCTGGTCCCCCACAAGCGGGTCGAGGCCGCCGTCGACGCCGTCCATGCGCTCCGCCACCGCGTCCCCGGGCTGCGCCTGCGGGTCATCGGTGCGGGCTACTGGCACGACGAGATCGCCGCACACGCCGAGGCCGTCGGTGCCGCCGACATCGTCGACCTCCTCGGGTACGTCGACGAGGCCACCAAGCACCGTGAGCTCGCCGCGGCCTGGGTCTCGCTCGCCCCGAGCCTCAAGGAGGGCTGGGGACTCAACGTCGTCGAGGCCGCGGCCCACGGCGTCCCCACCGTCGCCTTCCACGGTGCGGGCGGGCTCTCGGAGTCCGTGCAGGACGGCGTCACCGGCCTCCTCGCCCACGACATGGATCAATTCGTCGCCCACACCCACCGCCTGCTCGTCGACGACGACCTCCGCGACGAGATGGGCGAGGCCTCGCTCCTGCACGCGGCGCGGTTCAGCTGGGAGGAGACCATCGACCGGTGGGAGCACCTCCTCGCGTACGTCGCCGGCGGCGGCGCACCCCTCGCCGAGATCGACCGTGACCTCCGCCGCGGCGGCGCCACCCCGGTCGGCGCGCACCGGGCACCACACCGGCATGTCGGCCACCGCCGTTCGCACCGCTCGTCGCGCCCGACCCAGGAGCACGTCCACGCATGACCGCCCCCGCCCCCGCCCCACACGACCCGACGACGCGGCCGTTGCCCCCGCTCGCCAAGGAGGGATCGCTCCGGCGTTCGCTCCAACTGTTCTCCGCGTTCACCGTGGAGCAGACCGACCCGGCCTACTTCTACGGACTCCTCGCCGAGGACTCCGTGCGGGAGGCCCGGCGGTGGTGCCGGCTCGACGACGCGATCATGGTCGACGTGGGCGGGGGGCCGGGGTACTTCGCGGACGCGTTCACCGCCGCCGGGGCGCGCTACTGCGGGATCGACCCCGACGTCGGCGAACTCAACCGCCGCGGTGACGTCGGCACCAACACCCTCCGCGCCTCGGGCCTCGCGCTCCCCCTGGCCGACGCGTCCGTCGACCTCGCGTACTCGAGCAACGTCCTCGAGCACGTGCCCGACCCCGAGGGCATGGCCGACGAGATGGTCCGCATCACCCGCCCCGGCGGCACCGTCGTCATCTCGTGGACCCCGTGGCTCTCGCCCTGGGGCGGCCACGAGACCGCGCCCTGGCACTACCTCGGCGGACGACGCGCCGCCGACCGGTACGCCGCCCGGCACGGCCACCGCCCCAAGAACGACTACGGACACTCCCTGTACGCCTGCTCGGTGGGTCGGATGATGCGCTGGCTCACCGCCGCCGAGAAAGCCGGCCGGGTCGAGCGCGTCGAGATCCTCCCCCGGTACCACCCGGCGTGGGCGAAGCCCGTGGTGCGCGTCCCCGGCCTGCGCGAGGTCGTCTCGTGGAACGCCGTGTTCGTCCTGCGCGCCCGATGAGCGGGGAGTCCTCGAGGAGCACGGCGGTCGTCGGATCCGACGGACCCACCGGCCTCGCCGAACTCGACGGACCCACCGGACTCGACGGACCCACCGGGACCGGGGCGCCGGGCACCTCGCCTCAAGCCCCACGTCCCAGCGACGGTGGCGGCAACAACGAGGGCGCCGGCGACGACGAACCACCGCGCCGGCCACCGGGACCCACGTCGACGGTGTGGCGGGCCCGGCTCATCGCCGCCTGTCTGCTCCTCTCGACCGCCGCCTTCCACCAGGGCGGCGGTCGCGTCGTCCCCGACACCAAGCTCGACCTCACCGTCGACCCCGGGGCGTTCCTCGCCCGGGCCCTGTCGGTGTGGGATCCGGCGGGTCACCTGGGCCAGCTGCAGAACCAGGCCTACGGCTACCTGTTCCCGATGGGTCCGTTCCACCTCCTGTTTCACACGGCGGGGGTGCCCGAGTGGGTGACCCAACGCCTCTGGTGGTCCCTCATCCTGTGCACGGCCTTCCTCGGGTTCTGGAGGCTCGCGACGGCGGCCCGTGTCGGTGGGCCGTGGAGCCGCTACCTCGGCGCGTTCCTGTTCGCCCTGTCACCGCGGTTCGTCTCCGAGATCGCCGTCACCTCGATCGAGGTCTGGCCCCTCGCAGTGGCCCCGTGGGTGCTGACGCCGCTGCTCGATCCGCGGCCACTGCGCACCCGGAGCCGGATCCTGCGGTCGGCCGTCGCCTTCGGCTGCATCGGCGGCGTCAACGCGATCGCGACCGGTGCCGCGCTCGTCCTGCCGACCCTGTGGTGGCTCACCCGGGCCGACCGATGGCGGGCCGCACGCGACGGAGTGGTGTGGCTGGGCGCCTGCGTCGCCGCCGCCGCGTGGTGGATCGGGCCCCTGTTCCTCCTCGGGCGGTACAGCCCCCCGTTCCTCGACTGGATCGAGAGTGCCGCGACGACCACGGGCACGGCGAGCGCGTTCAGCGCCCTCCAGGGCACGACGCCCTGGCTCGCGCACCTCCGCGTCGCCGAGGGACCCACCTGGCCCGCAGGGTGGGTGCTCGTCTCCCAGCCGGTCCTCATCGTCGCGACCACCGTGCCCGCCGTCATCGGCCTCGCAGGTCTCGTGTCGCGACGCCTGCCGCACCACGTGTTCTGGCGCGTCGGCGTCGTCGTCGGCCTCGCGCTGCTCACGATGGGGTTCCCCGGCCCGGCGAGCGGCCCACTCGCCGCGCCCCTGCGGGACCTCCTCGACGGCCCGCTGGCGGCGTTCCGCAACATCCACAAGTTCGAGCTCGTCGTTCGGATCCCCCTGCTCATCGGGTTCGTCGAGGCCGCGCACCGCGGTGCCGGCGTCCTGGAGGCGATCGCCGAGCGATACCGGGTCGGCCTGGCCCGGCACGTCCTCGCCGTCGTCACCGGCATGCTCGTCGTCGCGATCGCCGCCCCGACCGTCGCGGCCAGCCTTCCCCGTGCCGGCGGCTACGAACAGCTCCCCGACTATTGGCGCGAGACCGCGACGTGGCTCGATACCCAGCCCGGGCCCGGGTCCGTGCTCATCGTCCCGGCCGCACCCTTCGCCGACTTCACCTGGGGATCCACGCGCGACGAACCCCTGCAGGCCCTCATGCGACGGCCGTTCGCGGTGCGCGACGCCGTGCCCCTCGGCAACGCCGGGTCCACCCGGTTCCTCGACGAGGTCGAACGCCAGCTCCGCACCGGTCACGCCGGCCCGGCCCTGCGTGCGGCGCTCGCTCGCTCGGGGATCCGTTACCTCGTCGTGCGTGGCGACCTCAAGGCGAGTGCCCGCACCGCGCCGCCGCTCGCGGTGCACCAGGCCCTCGACCGCGCCCAGATCCCCCGCGTCGCGGCCTTCGGGCCGCCGACGGGCAGCGCGTACGAGTCACCCGGTTTCAGCGTCAACGAACGGACGCTCCTGCCGTTCCCGAGCGTCGAGATCTACGACGTCGGCCCCGTCGCCGACGCCGGCCTGGTGCCCCTGACGTCCCTGCGGGTGCTCACCGGCGGGCCCGACGACCTGCCCGCCCACCCGGCGCTCTCACCGTCGGGGGTCGTCGTCGACCCCTCCGACGCCCAGCCCTTGCCCGAGTCCGCCACCGTCCCCGACGTCCTCACCGACAGCGGCACGCGCCGTGAGGTCAACTACGGCCGCGCCTCGAACAACCGCTCCGGCGTCCTCACCGACGACGACCCCGGCCGCCTCGATCGCCGCGTCCCCGACTATCTCGTCGACCCGGCCGCTCCCCGGACGGTGAGACGCTGGGAGGGCATCCGCGACGTCACCGCCTCGAGTTCCCGATCGGATGCGAACTCGCTCGTCCACACCTCCAGTGGGGACGACCCCGGCGCAGCCCTCGACGGTGACATGCGCACGCGCTGGGTCTCGGGGCGCTACCCCGAGGCCGTCGGCGAATGGTGGCAGGTGCGGTTGAACGTCCCGACCGACCTCACCGGCGCCCGCCTGCACATCGTGTCGACCGAACCCGGCTCGGCGCTTCCCCTGAAGCTCGATGTCACGACCGACACCGGCACCCGCACGATGGACTTCGTCCCCGACGAACAGACCCTCATCGGCCGGGGCCGCGGCCTGCGCCTCGATCTGCCTCCCGGCCCGACGACGACGCTGCGCATCACGCTGCGCGAACTCGGCCCCGGTCCCGTGAACGGCTTCGCGATCGCCGAGGTGGGCCTCCCCGGCGTCGAGCCCGTCTCCCGGCTCGTCATGCCCCCGTCGGCCTCCGGCACGCCCGACGCCGTCGGCCTGCGACGCCAGGAGACGGGCCGCGACGGCTGCCTTCGTCAGGGTGGCCGACCGCTGTGCGCGCTCGACCTCGTCTCCAGCCCGGAGGAGGCGGGCGGCCTGTTCCGAGCCTTCAAGACCACCGAGAAGGACGCGTCGTACGCCTGGACCGGGACCGCCCGTGTGCGCGACACGCGCGAGGCGGAGCGCCTGCTCGACGCCCCCGGCCGGGCCACGGCGAGGGCGACGTCGACCCGCGTCCCCTCGTTGGCGGGTCGCGCCGGGGCGGCCGTCGACGGCGACCTCGGCACCGGGTGGGTCGCCGACGCCTACGACTACCTCCCCACCCTCACGATCACGTTCCCCGACGAGCGTCCGAGGACCATCCGCGGTGTGCGCCTCAAGGTGGACGCCAACCTGGCCGCCTCCCGGCCCAGCGTCGTGCAGATCACCACCTCCGACGGCAAGGCGCGGGATCTGCCGGTGGCACCCGACGGCACGGTCGCGTTCAAGGCGCGCACCTCCTCGGTCGCGATCGCGTTCCGCTGGTGGGGCGAGCTCAAGTCCATCGACGCCGCGAGCCGGTACGTCCAGAACGTGCCCGTGGGCGTGTCGGAGGTCGAGATCCTCGGTGCGCGTGACCTCGTCGGACCGCCGCCGCGCGACGCGCAGGTGGCGGGCCGATGCGGTCAGGGACCCACCGTCCGCATCGGTGACGAGGAGATCCCCACCCGCGTCGCGGCGACCGTCGGTGACATCCTCGACGACCGGGCCCTGCCGTGGACTCCGTGCACGAACACCCGCGGCCGCGCCGCGCCCGCGGTCGTCCTCGGCAGCGGTGAACACGTCGTCGACGCCCCCGGCAACGACCTGTTCGTCCCCGAGTCCATGTGGCTCCGGCGCACCGACGAGAAGGCCGCCACGTCGGCGCGGCCGTGGCACGACGTGTCCACCGGCACCGGCGGCGTCCTCGACGTCCCCGCGCGGCAGGAGGCCTCCGTCCTCGTGCTTCCGCACAACGCCAACGCCGCCTGGCAGGCCTTCGACGGCGCCGGCGCCCCCCTCACCCCGATCCGGCTCGACGGCCGCCGTCAGGGCTATCTCATGCCCGCAGGCCCCGCGACCACGGTGCGCGAACGCTTCGCCCCGGACGGGGCCTACCGCCTCGCGCTCGCCCTGGGGTTCGCGTTGTTCGCGCTCATCGTGCTCGCGGCGGCGGCCGACCTGCGCCGCGCACGCCGCGCACCGGAGGCCCTCGAGGGCACCGGGGAGGGCAAGGGTCCGCTACGCCCGATCGGCGAGAGTGGAGGCCTGGTGGGCAGCATGGTCGTCCTCCTCGGCCTCACCGCCGGGGTCGTGGGACTCGCCGCCGCGATCACGGCCTCGGTCGTGGGGGGCGTCGGCGCCCTCCTGCGCCGGCCTCGACTCACCGCCGCCCTGCAGGTGGGGCTCGTGCTCGTCGCGGGGACGACGGCGGTGACCATCGTGGCCCTGCACCCGTGGGGTCACGGCGGAGCCGCGCTCACGTCCCTGCCGGTTCAGGCGGCCGTGCTGCTCGCCTGGGCCTGCGCGACCGTGCGGGTGTCCACCCCCGCCGAGACGATGCGCCCGTCACCCCGACGTGCCCGCCGCATGAGGGGGGCCTCGAGGTAGCGGTGGCTCACCCACGCCAGCGGCAACGTGCCCGCGACGGTGAGGATCCACAGGAGACCGGTGCGTCCACTGAAGGGCTCGTGGTCGATGGACAGCTCGGCGATGCGCAGCACGATGAGGTGGTAGCAGAACACGCCGTAGGAGATCGCCCCCAACTCACGTGCGGGGTGGGAGCCCAGCGCGGCGACGATGCGCGAGCGGGACTCGGTCGCGTGGACGCACGGGAGCACGGCGAGGACGGCGAACAGGGTGTAACCGACGTTCTTGACCACGCTCTCGAACTCCGTGGCCGGGGTGAGCCCGAACGGGCCGGAGACGCGCGTCGACAGCAACAGGTACAGGGCCGCGGCGAGCGACCACAGCGTGCCCGGGGAGTCGACGAGCTCATCGATCCACGTGTGCCCGAAGACGCCGGCGAGGCGCCCCTCGTGCCACAGGGCCAGCGCGGCGCCCCCGCCGAACCAGCCGAGGAATCCGGGCAGCCACAGGTTCGTCACCCCTTCGAGGGCGCCGTGGGTGAGGAGGATCCACGCGATCGAGACCAGCGGCGTGGCGGCGAGCAGCACGAGGACCCGTCGGGCGCCGACGGCTCCGCCCGCGCGCCGTCCCACCCGTGCGAGCAGCCACGCGAAGACCGGCAGCAGGACGTAGAAGGCGACCTCGGTCGAGAGGCTCCACATCTGGGTGAGACCGGCGACCGAGGGGTGCGGGACGTAGATCTGGACCATCGAGGCGATCTGCACGTAGTGCCACGGCGTGATGTCGTCGGTGTGCGGCAACAGCAGCGCCGACGCGAGGACGGCGACCCAGGCGGCGGGGGCGATGCGGGCGAACCGGTGTCGCGCGTAGGTGCGGGTGTCGTGGATGCGGGCACGTTCTCTCTCGTCGGCCCGGTCGAGCAGCACCCGGGCGTGCGGGCGGTAGAGCAGGAACCCGGAGACGACGAAGAAGAGCGCGACGCCCGCGTCCATGCGGGCGAGGAGACCGGCGTAGGGACCGGTGACCGCGCTGCCGCCGGCGTACCCGACGTGGGTGGTGACGACCATGAGCGCCCCCACGATGCGGAGCCCGTCGAGGGAGGCGAACCGGTGTGCGCGCTGTTGCATCCCCGGATGCTATGCGCCGCGCCCGCCCACACGCCCCGTTCGCCGCGAGGTCGTGTCGGAATGGTCGGGATCGCCGAGGAGACCCACCCCCGCTCGACCGCTTGACGCACAAGACGACCGATCACCCTCTCGAACCGACCGCTCATCCCGGACTTACTTGTGGGTATAGGGACGTGGGTCACGTCCTTGCTACCGTCCAACGACTCACATGACCGGTGGGTAACCCAGCTCACACGCCGGGGCCCCGTACAGGCGACGCCGACCAGCAGATCGCCAGCCTTGCTCGTCCGAGCTCCCCTTCACTCAGCAGGAGAATCCGTCCATGCGTCGTCTCATCGGCGGTACCGCCATCCTTCTCGGCGTCCTCGCACTCGTGCTGGGCCTCGGCGCCGGCCGCATCTACGACCGGGTCGCAGTCGTGCCCCTCGACCAGAAGACCACCGCCGTCTCCGAGGGCACGGGGGTCTCGATCCTCCGCGTCTGGCGGGACGGCGGCGCCGTCAAGTTCGACGAACTCAACGACCAGCGCGTGCGCAACACCCGCGTCGTCCGCGGCATCCCGGGCAAGGTGCCCGAGGACCAGCGTGACCAGAACGCCTTCTGGCAGCTCGGCCTCAAGACAGAGATCGTCGACGTCGCGCCCGTCATCATGAGCGTCGACGGTGTCTCGATCGACCGCCACACCGGCATGAGCACCAATTGCTGCGGCGACACCGTCTCCACCGGCACCATCGAGAACCCCTCGGCGACCGAGGACATCCGCCACGAGGGCCTGTTCTTCAAGTTCCCCTTCGACGCCCAGAAGCAGAACTACCCGTTCTGGGACCAGAAGCTCAAGGGCACCGAGGACGCTCGCTTCATCCGCGAGGAGCAGCTCCAGGGCATCAACACCTACGTCTACGAGCAGAACATCCCCAACACCCGCCTCCCCGGTGAGCAGCAGGTGCCCCGGGCGATGTTCGGCACCGGCACGGGCAACGTGACCGCGCACCAGGAGTACGCCAACATCCGCACCTTCTGGGTCGAGCCCAACACCGGCATCATCATCCGGGCCCAGGAGGACATCGACCAGCGAGCCGTCTCCGAGGCGGGCACCGTGACCATCGCCCGCGGCGTCATCGGCTACACGCCGGAGACGCAGGCCGCTCTCGCGGCGGAGTACGGCCCCAAGGGGCGGCAGCTCTCCTTCATCCAGAACGACCTGCGCACGATCGGCATCGGCCTGGGCGCGCTCCTGCTCGCCGTCGGCCTCGCACTCCTCTTCTGGACGCGCCGTGAGTCCTACGGCCGCATCGAGGACCGTCCCGTCTCCGACGACCGCATCGAGCACGAGGACCGCCTCGCCCACGACGACACGAGCGTCATGGAGCCCGTGCCCGCGGGAGTCGGTCGGTCCGGCGCCGACGGGGTCCCGCGCGGGGCCCGCAAGGCCCGCCCCCACGACGACTCCGTTCGAGTCCGCCGGCCGCACTCGGCGCCCGACTCCTCGAACGACGTCCCGAGCGGATCCACGGGCGCCGGCCGCGCCTGACGCACCCTGCACCGCGACCCCGTCCTCCTCGCGAGGGCGGTGTCGCGGCGTCTCCAGGGAGCGTCCCGAGGGTCGTCGTCCAGGGGGAATCGCAGCCCGGGGGTCCCCCGGGAGCGCGAAGATCTCGACGGGCCCGTCCAGGGGTGCGCGGGGGTCGCTCGCATACAACGCAGCACGTCGACGCTGGTGCTGCTGGACGATGGTCCAGTACGGTCTACCTGGACGGGCGATCAAGATGATCGACCCAGACCATGGCCGGGGGGTCGTGGACGCGATCGGGGGATCGCAGCGGAGCCATCAGGGGGAATCATGACCGCACTGCACATCGTGCTGCTCGCGTGCTCAGCGGGTCTCGTCGCGGCCGTCGTGGCCGGGCAGCAGAACCTCGCTCGTCGCGGTGCGGACCTGCCGCTCATGGGCGGCATCGTCGGCGGGGCGCTCGTCCTCGGCAACGCCGCCTGCCTGCTCCCGACTGCGCCGCGCTGGTACCAGGTGGCGATGGTGGCGCTCACGGCCGCGGGATTCGTCTGGTACCTCGTCTCGGTCGCCTCCGCCACGCGCGAGACCGCTCCCGCCGCCGGGGTCGGCGTCTCCGGTCGGGATCACCTGCGCACCGTGCCCGCCCTCCGGGCCACGTCGGCGACCGGCGCGGGCTCGTCCTCCCGCACGACCGGTGCGAGCGACGAGCGGCTCGCCGCCCGCCCCGTCGCCACCCAGGCGACGTTCGCCTCCGCGGGCCCGGCACCCTTCACGACCGGTCAGACCTACGTCGCGGCCCACATCGACGCCTACGTGGACGCCCGTGGCACGCGACGCGCCCACGGCCGCTTCGTGCCGCGCAGCCACTCCGCCGAGGACCCGACGGCACGCTTCCTGCGCCTCGCGGAGGCCTACGGCGTCGACCGCGGGCCCCGGCACCTCGGCCGGTCGGCGCACGCCTGAACGCCGGCGCCGACCGGGCGGGGTCAGTGGGTCGCGCCCTCCCCGGCAGTCCTCTCGGAGGCGGCATCCGGGTCGGCCATCGCGACGCTGAGGGCCTTCATCTGGTCGAACTCCTCATCCACCCGGGCCGAGTGCCGGTAGGTGAGGAGGCTGACGAGGACCGCGACGAGCAGGTGCAGAGCGAAGCCCGGAATGATCTCGTAGAGGCCGAAGAGGGCCTCCTTCCGGCTGCCTCCCCATGTCGTCGACGGACCCCACAGCGCGACGGTGAGGGCGCCGGTGATCATGCCCGCGAGCGCCCCCTGCCTCGTGAGCTTGCGCCAGTAGAGCGAGAGCAGGACCGTCGGCCCGAAAGCCGCCCCGAACCCGGCCCAGGCGAACGCGACGAGCCTGAGGATGGTGGCGTTCTGTTCCCAGGCGAGCGCCATCGCGACGAGGGCCACCGTGAGGACGGCGAGGCGGCCGAGCAGGACGTAGTGACCGTCCGGACGAAGGTGCCCCGTGCGCAGGTCGCGGGTCTTGTAGAGGTCCTCGACGAGCGCGGAGGAGGTGACGAGGAGCTGGCTGGAGATCGTGCTCATGATGGCGGCGAGCACGGCGGCGAGCATGAACCCGGCGATGATCGGGTGGAACAGCGCCTGGCCCAGGCGGATGTAGACCGTCTCGACGGCCTTGCCGGTGAGCGGCGTGCCCAGCTGGTGGAAGTAGGCGAGCCCGACGAGGGCGGTCGCGCCCGCGCCGACGACGGAGAAGATCATCCAGGCGATCCCGATGCGACGTCCCGCGATGGCGTCGTGGGCGTTCCGCAGCGCCATGAACCGGACGATGATGTGCGGCTGGCCGACGTAGCCCAGCCCCCAGGCGAGCGCGGAGATCGTGCCGATGGCGCTGGCACCCGCGATCATCGAGAGGTGGTGCGGACTGGCCGCGTGGGCCGCGTCGACGACACCCTGCACCCCACCGACCCGCGTGAGACCGACGATGGGAAGCGCGACGAGCGCGGAGACCATCATGAGGCCCTGGACGAAGTCGGTGTAGCTCACCGCGAGGAACCCGCCGAACAGCGTGTAGGCGACGGTGACGGCACCGATGAGCAAGAGACCCTCGTGATAACCGCGCCCGAAGGTGCTCTCGTAGAACACGCCCGAGGCGACCATGCCCGAGCTCACGTAGAACGTGAAGAACACGAGGATGATGAGCCCGGAGGCGATGCGCAGGGACCGTGAGGAGTCGTGGAGCCGGTTCTCGAGATAACTCGGGATCGTGATGGAGTTCGAGGCGACCTCGGTGTAGGCGCGCAGCCGGGGGGCGACGAACTTCCAGTTGAGCCAGGCACCGACGGTGAGGCCCACGGCGATCCAACCCTCGACGAGACCGGCGGCGTAGATCGCGCCCGGCAGGCCCATGAGGAGCCAGCCGGACATGTCCGCGGCCCCGGCCGAGAGGGCGGCGACCGAGGGTGACAGGTCTCTCTCACCGAGCATGTACCCGTCGAGGTTGTGGGTGCGGCGGTAGGAGTAGAACCCGATGCCCAGCATGAGGAGCAGGTAGACGGCCATCGTGATGGCCTGGTAGACGATCGGATTCATGGCTCTCCCGGGTGGCGGTGGTGGGGGTAGGGGGTGGGCGCAGCGTATCGGTCGCATCGGTCGTCGTGGCCGCCGAGCGTTCGACGGGACGTGCAGACGTCCGCGCAATTTCAACGGGTGAATCCGTCGTAACATCGGGCTGGCGAGAACGCCAGAGTTCGACGCCCGAGTTCACCGACCCGAGGAGCACTCCGTCATGCTGTCCCCCCAGTCCGCCGAGGTGGTCAAGGCCACCGCCGGCGTCGTCGCCGAGAACGCGGTGACGATCACCTCCCGCTTCTACCCGCGGATGTTCGCCGCCCACCCCGAGCTCCTCGACGTGTTCAACCGGGCCGACCAGGCCCTCGGCGAGCAGCCGCAGGCGCTGGCGGCCTCCGTCGTCGCCTACGCCGTGCACCTCATCGACCCCGACGCGCCGAGCTTCGACCCCGTCCTCGAGCGCATCGCCCACAAGCACGTCTCGCTCGGCATCACCGCCCCGCAGTACACGATCGTCGGCCACCACCTCATGCAGGCGATCGGCGAGGTGCTCGGCGATGCCGTCACCCCCGAGGTCGCGATGGCCTGGGACGAGGTCTACTGGTTGTTCGCGCTGCAGCTGGTGGCCAAGGAGGCCGCCCTCTACACCGAGAAGGGCGTCGACCCCGAGCACCCGTGGCGGCAGATGACGATCACCGAGCGGCGCGACGAGGTGCAGGACGAGATCGTCACGTTCGTCCTCACCCCCGTGGACGGCGAGCCCGTGCCGGCGCACCGGGCCGGGCAGTACGTCAGCGTGAACGCCCACCTCGCGGACGGGTCGACGCAGCCGCGGCAGTACACCGTGTCCTCCGGCCCGAGGCCCGACACCCTGCAGATCACGGTCCGTCGGGTCCGGGCGACCGCCGACGCGCCCGCAGGGGTCGTCTCCACCCACCTCCTCGACTCCTGCCCGGTGGGGACCGTCCTCGAGGTCTCCGTGCCGTGCGGCGACGTCGTCCTCGACGACGGCGACGCCCCGCTCGTCCTCGTGAGCGCCGGCGTCGGCATCACCCCGATGGCGGCGATCCTCGACGACCTCGCCGAGCGCCGCCCCGCCCGACCGGTGATCCTCGCCCACGCCGACCGCTCGGCCGCCACGCACGCCCTCTACGAGACGACGACGGCCACGGCCTCCGCCCTCGACCAGGCGACGACGCACCTCTGGTACGAGGAGGTCGCGCAGGACGCCGACGACCGGGGCGCCCACGCCGGGCTCATGGACCTCAGCGACCTCGACGTGCCGACGGACGCGCACGTGTTCATGTGCGGTCCGCTGCCCTTCATGCGCGACGCGCGCCGCACGCTCATCGGCAAGGGCGTCTCCCCCGCGAACATCCGCTACGAGGTCTTCGGCCCCGACCTGTGGGCCCAGAACCCCGAGAACGCCGAGGCGACTGCGGCCTGAGGCCGACGACGGCGACACGACCGAGCCCACCCCCGCCGGATCGGCAGGGGTGGGCTCGGTGGGGGGTGGCATGAGGTGCCAGCGTCAGGGCGAACCGACCGTGGAGAACTCACCGTGGAGAACTCACCGTGAGAACTCACGCCGGCGGGGGTCACGACGCAGACGTCAGCGCACGTCCACGAGGTCGACGACGAACACGAGGGTCTCGCCCGGCTTGATGACGCCGCCGGCGCCGCGGTCGCCGTAGCCGAGGTGCGGGGGGATCGTGATGCGGCGACGACCGCCGACCAACATGCCGACGATGCCCTCGTCCCAGCCCCTGATGACCATGCCGCCGCCGAGGGGGAACTCGATGGGGGCGCCGCGGTCGTAGCTGTTGTCGAACTCGGTGCCGGTCGACCAGGCGACGCCGGCGTAGTGCGCGGCGATCGAGGTGCCGGAGGTGGCCTCGGTGCCGTCGCCGACGGTGAGATCCTCGGTCTGGAGTTCGGTGGGCGGGTCGCCCTCGGGAATGGTGATCTGCGGCTTGTCCATGTGCGCCACCCTAGGCACATCGGCCGGTCGCACGCACGGGCGCCGTGACGCACCGCGCCGGTACCACGGCGCGGGTACCACGGCGGCGCGTAGGCGGGGTCAGGCGGCGGCCTGCGCGCGCAGCGCCCGTTCGAGTAGGGCGAGCCGTTCGACGAGCAGACGCCGCAGGGCCGCGGGGGCGTCCTCGTCGGCGGCGAGCCAACCGCGGATGGCGACGACGACCGGGTGCTCCTCGACCCTGCCGCCGGGCGTGAGATCGGCGGCAGGGAAGAACCCCTTGACCATCCGCGTCGCGAGCTCCTGACTGCGGGAGCGCCACACGGGCAGGAGAGCCTCGAGGTAGGGCTCGAGGTAGCGCTGGGTGAGGGTGCCGTGGCCGGGGGTCGAGAAGCCGACGGTGCGGGCGCTGACCTCCTCGTTCGACAGCGCGGAGTCGTCGACGACCTCGGCGAAGTCCGCCGCCTTGGTCGCCGCGTCGGGCCTCGAGGCCACGGCGGTGAGGTGACGGATGCGCGCCGGTGAACTCGTGTCGCGTGCGCGCTCGGCGTCGAGGTCGTCGATCGTCGCGTGCCCCGTGGCGGCGAGGGCACGCCACAGCGACCACCGCATCATCGAGTCGAGCGGGAGGCCCTCGATCTGCTCCTCCCCGTCGAGGATCGCGCGGATCTCCTCGGCGCGGGCGTCGCAGGAGAGTGCGACGTCGGCGAACTCCCTCGCGAACACGAGCTGCACGCCCGAGCCGGGCTCGGCGGCGCGCATCCGGCCGGCGCAGAAGTCGAGCAGGCGTCGTTCCAGCTCGGCGCGCACGGCCGGCGGGGCGTAGTCGCGGGCTGCGACGACGGCGTTGGCGAGTGCCCCGGCGAGGAGGGCGACATGCCCCTCCCCGGGCGCATGCCGACAGACGAGATCGACGTACTCCGCCGCAGGCAGGCGGGCGTCGCGGCACGACTGCCAGAGCGAGGACCACAGGCAGGCCCGCGTGAGCGAGGACTCGACGGCGAAGGTCTCGCGCAGGGTCGCGTGGCTCTGCGGATCGAGGCGCACCTTGGCGTAGGTGAGGTCGTCGTCGTTGACGACGACGAGCGCCGGCGCGGGCAGACCCGTCGCCTCCGCCACGACCGTGACCTCGCCCGAGACGTCGAGTTCGAGACGGGACGTGCGGTGGAGGGTGTCGTCCTCGGCACGCTCGTAGAGGCCGACGACCAGCCGGTGATCCCGCCAGACGTCTCCGTTCTCGCCCGAGCCGGCCTGGTCGATCGCGAGCTCGGCGATCGTGCCGTCCTCGGCGAGGGTGACGCGGGGGGTGAGTTCGGAGACGCCCGTCGTGTGCAGCCATTGCTCGACCCACGGCCCCAGGTCGCGGCCGGAGGCCTCTTCCAGGGGCGCGAGGAGGTCGGGCAGTGTCGTCGAGGAGAACGCGTGCTCGCGGAAGTACCGGCGCGCTCCGGCGTAGAACTCCTCCGTGCCGACGTAGGCGACGAGTTGCTTGAGGACGCTCGCGCCCTTGGCGTAGGTGATGCCGTCGAAGTTCTGCCGGGCGGCCTCGATGTCGGGGATGTCCGCGACGATGGGGTGCGTCGTGGGCAGCTGGTCCTGCTCGTAGGCCCAGGCCTTGCGGCGGGCGCAGAACGGGGTCCAGGCGTCGGTGTACTCGGTGGCGAGGGCGTTGGCCGCCGTGCCCATGTAGTCGGCGAAGGACTCCTTGAGCCACAGCTCGTCCCACCACACCGGCGTGACGAGATCGCCGAACCACATGTGCGACATCTCGTGCATGAGGGTGTTCGAACGGCCTTCGAGCTGGCTGCGGGTGGCGGCCGACTCGTACACGTACGACTCGTCGGCGAAGGTGACGAGACCGGGGTTCTCCATCGCGCCGAGGTTGTACTCGGGCACGAAGATCTGGTCGTACTTGCCCCACGGGTAGGGGTGGGCGAATCGGTCGTGGAAGTGCTCGAGCCCCTCCTTGGTGAGGGCGAAGAGGGTCTCGGGGTCGAAGGCGGAGGCGAGGGACTCCCGGCACAGGAGCGCGAGCGGGATCTCGAGGGCGGCGCCGTCGATCGTGCGGCTCCACGAATCGTCCCAGCGGCGGTACGGCCCGGCGATCACGCACGTGAGGTAGGTCGACTGCGGCGGAGTCGTGGCGAAGGTGCGGGTGCTGCACGCCATCCCGGCCGCGTTGTCACCCGTGGCGTCGCGGGAGACCTCGGCCCCGTTGCTGCGGATCTCCCAGTCGTCGGGGCCGGTGACGGCGAACGTGAACTCGGCCTTGAGGTCGGGCTGTTCGAAGCATGGGAACACCCGCCGAGAGTCCGACGGCTCGTACTGCGTGTACAGGTAGACGCGCTGGTCGGCCGGGTCGACGAAGCGGTGCATCCCCTCGCCCGAGCGGCTGTACGACGCGTTCCCCCGCACCGTGAGCGTGCAGGACCTCCCCGCCGGGACCTCGACCCGGACCCGCGCCCCGTCGGCGTCGACCTCGCGCCTCTCGCCGTCGACCTCGACACCGGTGACCTCGCCGATGAAGTCGAGGGTGACCTGGCCCGACCTGCTCGCGAGGTCGATGTGGGAGGTCGTCGGGAACGTGGCGACGCCTGGATCCGTGCACTCGGACACGTCGATCTCGACCCGGTAGGACGACAGCGTGACGTCATCGCTCCGGCGCCGGCACTCCGCACGGGTCAGGTTCGTCTCCATGCTCGTCAAGGTAGCGGGCGCACGTGTCGACCGCCGGTGGTTTCCGAGACCGTGCGGCCGACGGTCGCCGCGGTTCAGGGACCACCGGGACCCGACGGCCGTGGTCGGTGGCACTACCCTGGCTGACATGCGCAGTGTCTGTGTGTTCTGCGGGTCCAGTTCGGGCAGTGACGCCCGCTACCTGGAGGCGGCGTCGACCCTCGGGGCCGAGATCGCCCGCCGCGGCATGACGCTCGTGTACGGCGGCGCCTCGGTCGGCCTCATGGGCGCCGTCGCCGACGCGGCCCTCGGCGAGGGCGGCGAGGTCATCGGCATCATCCCCGAACACCTCGTGGCGGCCGAGGTCGCGCACGACGGGCTCACCGATCTCCGCGTCACCCCCTCGATGCACGGCCGCAAGGCGGCGATGGCCGAGATCTCCGACGGGTTCGTCGCGATGCCGGGGGGCTTCGGAACCCTCGAGGAGGTCGTCGAGATCCTCACGTGGAACCAGCTCGGGCTCATCACCAAACCGATCGGGTTCCTCGACACCCTCGGTTACTACCAGCGACTCGGCGCGTTCTTCGGGCACTGCGTCTCCCAGGAGTTCGTCCGAGCCCCGCACCTGGGGCTGTACGCGATGGACTCCGATCCCCACGCACTCCTCGACGCGATGGAGCACTACGTTCCCGCGACCACCCCCAAGTGGCAGGACCGCACGTAGCGGCCGGTCCCCGGCCCGGGGCCGTGGACGACGTCCGGGCGGCGGACGCCCCGCAGGGGTGTGAGACGGTGGAGCCGTGAACACGGACGCCGTAGCCGACCTCATGCGCGAGGTCGCCGATCACGTCATCACCCCCCGGTTCCGGTCACTCGACGCCGACCAGGTGATGGAGAAGAACCCCGGGGACCTCGTCACCGTGGCCGACCAGGAGGCCGAGAGGCTCATCACCGCGGCGCTGTTGAAGGACGACCCGGAGCTGCTCGTCGTCGGCGAGGAGGCCACCGCCCTCGACGCCGGCCTCCCCGGTCGGCTCCCGCACGCGGAGCGGGCGTTCACGGTCGACCCCGTCGACGGCACCAAGAACTTCGTCCACGGGTCTCCCGACTTCGCGGTCATGCTCTCCGAGCTGCACCACGGCGAGGTCGTGCGGGCATGGATCCTGCACCCCGCGCACGAGGCGTTCTACATCGCGGAGCGAGGCGCGGGTGTCGAGCGCGACGGGCGAGCCCTCCCGCCGACGACGACGCCGCACCACCTCACGGTCGTCACCTCCAGTCCGCGCCTCGAGGGCACCCACGGCTCCCTCGATCTCGGCCCCACGGCGTGGAGCTGCGGCATCGACTACCCCTGGCTCCTCGAAGGGCGCGTCCACGGTCTGCTCTACACGCGAGGGCTGCCGTGGGACCACTGCCCCGGTTCGCTCATGGTCCGCGAACTCGGCGGGGTCGTCGCCCATCTCGACGGCACCCCCTACGACGTCGGTGCCGACCGCGGACGCATCGGCCTGCTCGCCGCCTCCTCGCAGGAGGCCTGGGACCGCATCGCCCCGGAGGTCGCCCACCTCTACCGCGGGTGACGCCCTCCCCCGTCGAGGTCTCGCCGAACCCCGTCACCCGGCGCCGGGATCCGCGCCGAACTCAGAACGGTGCGAGGAGGCAGGGGATCGTGCCCTCACGCTTCTCGAACTCCCCGATGTCGACGGGGACGGGTTCGTAGCCGAGCGACGCGATGGTCTCGGCCGAGCCGGGTGCCGACGCCGAGACGAGCACGCGTCCGTCGCCGAGCGCGAACACCTGCGCGCCGGTGCGGTCCGGCACGGGGACGAACTCGGCGAACACCGAGGGGTCGTCGACGAGCGGTGGATGACCGAGCACCGTGCCGCACGGCAGGGCGCTCACGCCGGAGTCCAGCTGGACCGACTTGTGCAGCGGTACCGGCACGATCCGCAGACCCGACCCTGCGAGGCGCCGCACCACCTGCGCGTACCCGGCGCGGTTGGTCCTGGACCCGACGCCGACGTACAGGGTGTCCTCGACGAGGACGAGGTCACCGCCCTCGAGGGTGCCCGGGCGCCGGATGGAAACGGCTCGGACGTGCTGGGAGGCGAGGGTGCGCCGAAGCGCCACCCGCTCAGGGCGTCGGGACTCCACCGAGGAGCGTGCGAGGAACACCCGTCCCCGGACCGAACGCACGGCGTCGCCGACGAACGCCCCATCGGGACAAGGCTGGTCGGCGTCACCGGGGGGCACGACGACGACCTCCCACCCGGCCCGCTCGAGGATCGCCCGCAGGCTCTCCCACTGGGCGACGGCGCGGTCCAGCACGACCGGCTCCCGGTCGATGAGCGAGACGACGGCCTCTCCCAGACCGGGCTCCGGCGGGCGCATGAGCACGCGTCTGCCGACCATGGGTCAAGCCTGGCACGACCACGACGGGCGTCCGCATCGGCCCCTCCCGGCATCTCGTGGTGACTTGACCAGCCCTTGACCCGATCGATGCCCAAACAATGACGGGCGATCGTCCCGAATGACTCGGACGGGCGAGTGACCTGCCGAAGGGAGTGGTGGCGGGGGCTCCACCACCCACCGTCCAGGCACCCGGAGCGGTCACAGGCCCAGGTCCATCGCAGGGGCGACGCGAACCACGCGTCGCCCCTGCGACCGTTCGGGAGCGGACGTTCCTCGGGACCGACCCACCGGCCGACCCGCACATGCACGAGAGGACCCCCATGCCCACGTCCTGCCCACACCAGGGGCACTCCCGACGCAAGACGGCACGACCCGGTGAGGTCGGCCTTCCCGACGCACCGGCGGTCGAGGTGATCGAAGGGGTCTGGCACGTCCGCTCGCTCCCCCTGGTCAAGGAGGTCCTGCGGTCGACGACGACGACCGTGCAGGCCGGGTTCAACGTCGACCTCGTGCGTGACGGCGCGGGCAACCCGCGAGGGGGACGACGCGCGATGCGCGACCCCATCCTCTTCATGGACGGCCCCGAGCACCGGCGGCAGCGGAGCATGATCGCCCGGTACTTCGCTCCGGCCACCGTCAACCGCCGATACGGGGATCTCATGACCGAGCGAGCCGACGCGATCATCGCCCACGTGCGACGCGAGCTCGAGGCCGGACGCCGTGTCGAGCTCTCGGCGATCGCGCTGGAGTACTCGGTCGCCGTCGCCGCCGCGGTCATCGGGCTCACCGAGTCCGACACCGACGGGATGGCGCGGCGCCTCGAACGGCTCTTCGGCATCCCGTGGCAGCCGCCCCGATCACGCGTGGACGGCGATGACGCGACCGGGTCCGACATGGCCGGTACCTCCGACGACGCCGAGGAGCGGCCGCGTGGCGGTCTCGTGGGTCGGTTCGCCGCCCTCGTCGGGGCGGCCATGTCGCTGCGGTCGGCGGGCGCGGTCGGGCTGTTCTACGCGCGGGACGTCCGACCGGCCATCCGGGCCCGCCGGGCGAATCCGCAGGAGGACGTCATCTCCCACCTCGTCGAGCAGGGGTACAGCAACGCCGAGATCACGACCGAGTGCGTCACCTACGGCGCCGCCGGCATGGTGACGACGAGGGAGTACCTGTGCGTCGTCGCGTGGCACCTCCTCGGCGACGCCGACCTGCGCCGTCGCTACCTCGCTGGTGATGTCGAGGAACGGTACGCGCTGCTCCACGAGGTCCTCCGACTCGAGCCCGTCGTCGGCCACCTCTACCGTCGCGCCGTCGCGCCCCTCACCCTCGTCGACGGCGAGACGACGCACATCGTGCCCGTGGGGGCGGTGCTCGACCTGTCGATCAGCAGCGCCAACACCGACCCCGAGCACGTCGGCGACGACCCCCTCGGGCTCTGTCCGGGGCGCGAGCCGGGGGCCGGTGTGCGTCCGGAGGGCATGTCGTTCGGAGACGGTGCCCACCGCTGCCCCGGCAACTCCCTCGCCATCGCCGAGACCGACACCCTCCTCACCCGCCTGCTCGCCCTTCCCGTCGCCCTCGCGGAGGGACCCCGGCTCGGATGGCTCGACCTCATCGCCGGGTACGAGGTGAGCGACATGTTCCTCAGCGCCGACTCCGGGACGCCCGCGGCCGCGGACGCGTCCGACGCTGTCGCACCCAGCGACCATCACGGGAACGCCTGACCTGCACGGCGTTTCGATCCCACGAAGAGTGACGGGAGCCTGCCCGACATGGACGATGGAGACATGAGCACCCGCGACTCCGCCCTGCCCGACGGCCTCACCCGGCACGACGGGGACGCCCCGAGCCTCGTCGTCGACACCCCCGCCGGGCGCGGGGAGATCCATCTCGACGGCGCCTGCGTGACCCGGTGGGCACCCGCCGGTGCCGACGAGGTCCTGTTCCTCAGCGACCGGTCGCGCTACGGGGAGGGGGTGGCCATCCGTGGCGGCGTGCCGCTGTGTGCGCCGTGGTTCGCGACCGGCCGGACGAAGGACCGTAGTCCCCGGCACGGGTTCTTCCGCACCGTCCGCTGGTCCCTCACCGAGGCCAGGCGCGACGACGACGACGTCACCGTCGTCCTTGAGCTGCCGCCGTTGACCCGGATCGCCGACGTGCCCGGAGTCACCGGCGTGCCCGCCGACCTCACCGCGACGTACACCGTGACGATGGGCGCGCAGCTGCGCATGGCGCTGACGATCACCTCGCCCTCGGAGCCGTTCGAGCTCGAGGAGGCGTTGCACACCTACCTGCGGGTCTCCGACGTGACGACCGTCCGCCTCGAGGGCCTCGACGGCGCGCGCTACGCCGACCGGGCCCCCGGCGGGAGGGCCGTCAACGCGCAGTCGGGTGACGTCACCCTGCTCCGCGAGACCGACCGGGTCTACGCCTCGAGCGAGACCGTCACGGTCGTCGACGGCGACCGCCGCCTCGTCGTCGCCAAGGCGGGTTCGAACAGCACCGTCGTGTGGAACCCGTGGGAGCGCAAGGCGGCCGAACTCGAGGACCTCGGCGACGAGGAATGGCGCACGATGCTCTGTGTCGAGACCGCGAACGCCCTCGCCGGCCGCGTGTCGCTCGACGCCGGGGAGTCCCACACGATGACCGCGACGATCTCGGTGCGGGAGGACTGACACGTCGACGGTCGTCGCCGCGGCCGGTGCACGGGTTCGCCCGCAGCCCTCGGCCACCCTGTCCCCCGTCGACCCCGTGGACCCGTCGGCGGTGAGGGGTGTCCGGCGCGGTGGCGGTAGGTTGAGCCCCGCACGACCCGTCCGCCGCGTCACCCGAGGAGCCCCCGTGCGCCCGTCACCCCTTCACCCGCACGCATGATCCTCAGCGTCGTCGCCCTCGTCCTCGGGGTCCTCGCCTACGGCTGGGGAGGGGCGCGCCTCTCCGACGGCGCCCAGAGCGAGGGACACCCGCTGAAGTCACCGGCGTGGTGGATGGGAACGGCGCTGCAGGGCGCCGGATTCGTCTTCACGTTCCTCGCCCGCAGCCACCTGCCGCTGCTCATCGTCCAGGCCGCGGTCGTCGGGGGGCTCGCGATCACCGCGATCATCCACCACCTCGCCGGAACCCGGGCCCTCAAGGGCAGGGACGCTCTCGCGATCGGCGTCGTCGTCGCCGGGATCGCGCTGCTCGCGGCGACGACGGTGCCCGGTCCGGCCGACCCCATCGCCCCGATCCACGTCACCGCGCTCGGCGCGGGGGTCCTGGTCTGCCTCCTCGCCGTCGGGGTGCGCCTGCACCCGGGGGTCTGCGGGGTGCTCTCCGGCCTGGGGTTCGCGATCAGCGCGATCTCCGCACGGCTCGTCGTCGCGCAGGTCGGTCCGGACATCTGGCGGTTCTGGGAGTGGCCGTGGACGTTGTGGGCCGCCGGGTTCCTCCTCGTCGGCGGCCTGGTGCTCGGCCAGGTGCACCTCACCCGCGGGCTCGCGGCCTCGCACGCCGTCGGCGTCCTGGGTGCGAACTACGTGACGAGCACGATCGTGCCGGCCGCCTTCGGCCTGCTACTCATGCACGAGTTCCCTCGCCGGGGCATGTGGTGGGCCGTCGTCCTCGGCCTCGTCCTCAGCCTCGCCGGGGCCCTCTCGCTGCTGCGTGACGACCAGGCCGAGCCCGCTGCCCAGGGGGCACTGCCGCCGACGTCCTGAGATCGATCGACGGCATCCGCTCGAGGTGGCAGGGCCGCGTCGTCATGACTCGGCGAACCGCACGCCATCCGACACGTCGTGCGCGCGGCGGGGGCGGATTCCGGGAGAGACGACGGTCAGCGACCGCGTGGCTTCTCGGTGACGCGGGTGCGGGCGACGGTACCGCTGGGGTGAGCGGGGAGCGCCAGGGACGGGTCCACCCGGTTGCGGGCGGCGGAGCCCTGGGCGTCCTTGGCCGCGGGGAAACACCCGGAGGCGGCGCCGAGACGACGAAGACCGACGAGGTCTCCGGCGCCCCACCGGGCCTGCTTGTACGTCGTCTCGGGGTACATGATCTGGGCCTTGTCGGCGGTCGGCGGGTGGTCGAGGCCGACGGAGTGGCCGAGTTCGTGCAGGAGCACCTGACCCCAGGTGCCGAGCAGTCCCTCGGGAGAGCCCGCGCCGAACCCCCCGGGCAGGTCGCGTCCCGAGTCGAGGACGACGTACCCCTGGAGGGCGCGGTGCCACGAACTGCGGCCGACCTTGACCGGCGTGAGGTCGTAGAAGACGCCGCCGACGCCGAGAAGGTCCGTCCCCCGCCCGAAGTACTTCGATTTCGCGGGCGTCGTGTAGGCGACGACGAGTCGTGTGTCGGCGGGGTAGGCGTCGGGCACGTCGGTGGAGGTGGAGCCGGGGACGACCGTCGTCGTCCCGAGGTAGCGGAAATTCACGCCGGTGGCGACGGAGACCTGCGACACGGCGCGACGCACGTCGTCGAGTGCGCCGTCGGGGGCACCGGAGAGGTTGACGCGGTAGCCGATCGGCGTGCACGGATCCCACCGGACCGCGGGGGTGGTGAGGTAGGAGACGGCGCGGGGATCGCCGTCACCGACGCCGACGGTGAAGGCACGACTCGTGCCGGCCCCGTCGGTGCCGCTCGCGGGCGCGTGGACCCGGTAGCGACTCACACCGGGCGTGCCGGTGGGCAGGGTCAGCGCGAACGAGCCGTCCGCGGAGGCGACGGCGGTGTCGATCGTGCGCCAGGTGCGGCCGACGAGGCGCTCGAGGCGGACCTCGCGTGCTCCGCCGGAGGCCGACCCGCGCACGAGTACCCGGGTGTCGGTGACGGCGACGCTCGCCGACGGCGCGGCCGTCACGGTGGTCGCGGTGGTCGCGGTGGTCACCTCCGGGGCGGCCGGCGCGGCCGACGCGACCGCGGGAACGCTCACTCCGACGACACCGATGATGGCGGCGATCAGTCCTCGCCCACCCCCAGCAGTCTTCACTGTGGCCTCACGTCTCACCTTGCGGCAGCCTTCGGCGTCGTCCCTCGCGCCCCTGAGGCGGGATGCGTGGGCCATCGACGCGTTCGGCTGCGGATCGTCTCCCCCGAGACCCGTCCGGATCGAGCCGGACACTCGACCGATTCTCTCACGTCGACCAGCGCATCCGCTACCGTCCTTGCCGTCGTGCCTTCCTCCTGTCCCCCTTCCTATCGACGATTCGGGGGTCGACCTCAGCCGGCCTCGTTCCGACGCACCGGCAGGGCTCCGCTCGCGAGGAGCAACGCCTGCGCGCTGACCGGACCGATCCGGACGAAACCGGCCTCGCGCAGGGCGGCGGCCAGCGTCGTCGACCGTGCGTCGAATCTCGGGATCGCCGTGAGTCTCATTGCCGGCACGGGCGGTTCGCCCTCGACCGTCGCCCACACGAGACCGGGCAGACCCCCGGAGGCGCGAAGGTCACGCGTGGCTCGCGCGTTGTCGACCGCCGCGCGGATCTTGTGTCCATTGCGAATGAGACGGGCGTCGTGACACAGGGACTGGACGACCGTGTCGTCGTAGGCGGCCACGACGTCGGCGTCGTACCCGGCGAAGGCCTCCCGCAGCCCCTCACGGCGACGGAGGACTCCGGCCCAGGTGAGCCCACCCGCGAACGTGAGGAGGACGACGAGTTCGAGCAGACCCGATTCGGTGCGCACGGGCCTGCCCCATTCCGTGTCGAAGTACGTGCGCACGAGGTCGCCACGGCTCGCCCAGGCCGGTCTGCGGATCCCGTCCGGCCCGACCACCGTCTCCATGAACTCGGGCCCGGCCGACGGACCACCGGTGGGGCCGGCACGAGGCGGCCTGACCTCCGCATCGGCGGTGCCGACCGACACCCGGCGCGAGGCGCGGGCGCGGCGGGGTGGAGTGCGTGGGCCCGCCGTGGGCGGGTCAGGGGTCGAGAGACGCACGAGCACGGCGGGGCTCCTCGGAGCGGGGCGCCCCGGATGGGCACCGGTTCCGCCACTGTGTCGCCGACCGCCCACGCCCGTGGCTGCCGCGCGGTCACCTGTGGACGAGTCGACCGGACTCACCGTGGTGTGGACGAGGCCCGAGGGCATGTGACGCGACTGGACGGAGACTCGGCTCCTCCGACCCTCACCTCGACGAGCCACCCGCCCGGCTCCACGCCGTTCGCCTCACGGCTCACGGCTCACGGCTCACGGCTCACGGCTCACGGCTCACGGCTCCCCGCCCGGCTCAGGCCGCCCCCCGGCCCGGCGATCGGGTCGACGTCCACCCGGACGTGCCGCTCACCGTTCACCTCACCCCCCGGCGCCGATCCTCGGGCGGGGGACGAGGGGGCGGTGGAGCGGGACGGGGTCACCGTCGAGCACCTGCTCCGCGGCGAGACGACCGGACTCGACCGCGACCCGATGCGCTCCCCGTCCCCGCCGCTCGTCGACGGCGAGCACGAGGAGGTCGCGGGGGTCGAGGCGGGCGCGCCACAGCCCGACCGCCCGGTCGAGCAGGAGCGCCAGATAGTCCCGGGAGGCCTCGGCCTGGGCGCGGTCCGCCCGCCAGAGCAGGTCGCCCGCGCTCCACAGCTCGAGCGCCGAGCCGCCGCCCCCCGGGCCCGCGGCGTCACCGCCCGCCACCGTCGCCAGGTACGGGCGGGAGGGCCCGAGCACGGGCACCCAGTCGGCGAGCGCCACCTCGTATCGGGCGCAATCGGCGAGGAAGAAGCACGTCGCCGGAACCTCGGTGAAGGCGGCGTGATCGAACGTCCCGTCCGCGAGCAACTCGAAGAGCAGCCGCACGCGTGGCTCGTGGCGGTCCGCGACGCCCGTGAGGTAGTCGTGCAGCCGGTCGCCGGGCAGGGTTCGTCCGTCCCTGAGGCCGTCACGCACCTCCTTCTCGAAGGCGTCCTCGAGGGCGTCCCGGATCCGCTCGGCCATCGCCGCCCCCCGCTGGTGCCCCGCCTGTTCCGCGCTCATCCGTCCTCCCCCAGATCGCCGACGCGCGCAGTCTAGGACGCCCGTCCAACAGCGTCGTCCCACCCGGTCGACATCGGCCGGGCTCTCCCCGGGGGCTCAGCGGGATCGGAACCGGTCGAACACCCGGTACATGAACTCCGTACCGGTGGCGAGTGCGTCGACCCAGATTCGTTCGTCGTTGCCGTGCATGCCGATGAGCTGATCGTTGGTGATGACGTAGGGGTAGACCCCGTAGCCGGGGATCCCCTTCGCGCGCCACGGCTTGAGCGAGGTGCCCGCCTCGAACAACGCCGGGGTGAACACCGCGCCGGGGTAGGTGGCGCGCGCCGAGGCGCTGATGGCCCCGAAGAGCGGGTTGTCGATACCCGCGGCCGGTGTGGCCCATGTCGCGTCGAGGGTCGCGAGCTGTTCCTCCTCGCTCACCCCGGGCGGGGTGACGAGCGTGACCTCGACGTCCCTGTCCCGCAGGATCGTGCGCACCGTCGCGAGGAACTCACGCGGCTTCTGCCCACCCGGCACGGCGCGGCAGTTGACCCGGCACGTGGCCTCCGAGGGGATGACGTTCTCCTTGTATCCCGCCTCCTCGATGACGTACGCGGCGGTGGTCCGCAGCAGGGCCGAGTGCAGGTAGGGGTAGGTGGACCGCGCGATGACGAGTCGTGCCGCCCGCTCGCGGGTGCGCTGGTCCGACGCGTCGAGCAGCATGCCGATCGCGCGGGCGAACCGGCGGTCGTCGGTGGCCTTGGCGAGCGCCGAGTAGTACGCCCGCGTCACCGGAGTCAGCCGGACCGGGGCCTGGTAGGAGCCGAGCTCCGAGACCGCCCGTGAGAGCGCCACGATGGCCGAGTCGGGCATCGGCTTGGAGGAGTGCGTCGCCGTTCCGGTCGAGGTCAGGTCCAGGTTGAAGTACACCTTGTCCTGACGCGTGACGGTGACGAGCATCGGCGTCGTCCCGTCACGCTGGGCGAGGAACCAGCCTCCCTCGGTGAGGACCGCGCCGGCGTCGATCTTGTCCCAGTGGTTCTCGGCGAGCCAGGAGGACCCGTAGTCGCCGGCCTCCTCGTCGGCGTCGGTGAGCACGATGATGTCGCGGTCGAAGGTGTGACCCTCGGAGAGATGACGCAACAGCGCGGAGATGAACGCCGCGTTCGCCCCCTTCATGTCGAGCGCACCGCGCCCGTAGATCTCGCCGCCCTTGACGGTGCCCGCGAACGGGTCGACGGACCAGTTCTTCCTCTCGACCGGCACCACATCGCTGTGACCGAGGACGAGGATCGGCTTGTTCGCAGGGTTCGTGCCCCTGATCCGCGCGATGAGGTGGACGTTGTCGGGGACCGGCGTGGGGATGATCTCCGTCGTGACACCGGCACGATCCCACACTGCCTTGAGCATGTCCGCGTGTTCGCGGGTACGTCCGCCCTTGCCGTGGTTCTGGGTGTCGAACGCGAGCATCCGTGTCAACAGGTCGAGGGAGTCGAGATCCGCCGTCGGGATGGCAGCTCGCGCGGCAGGGGCCTCGCCTGCCGCCGCGGCGGTCGCCGGCACGACACCCGCCCGGGCGAGGGTGGGCGCCGCCAGGGCCGTGGCACCCACGGCACCGGCCGTCCCGAGCAGGAATCCGCGCCGACCCAACGCCCGGCGAGCCTGCCGGTCGCCGTGGGGCGCGTGCGGACGGCCGTGGGAATCGTGAGGATCTGGGTGGAGTTCGTGAGTCACGTCGCCACTCCGTTCGTCTCGTCGGAAGGCCCCATCCGCTCACGGCGATGTGACTCGGACAACACGAGATGGCGTCGAACCTCGTTGAGCGGCAGCCCTTCTGCGGCGAGCGGCTCGACACGCACGACGAGCGGCCGCCGCGGTGGGCCTCGTTCCCGAACGGCTCAGCCCACGTCTCCGTCGAGGTAGACCCAGCGGCCGGCGCGGCGGATGAAGCGGGCCGTCTCGCGCATCGTGTGGGTTGCTCCGGAGGCGTCCTGGCGGCAGGCACGGTAGGTGACGGTGCCCTCGTCGTCGGCCGGGCCCCCTGCGGTCGTGTCGAGGACCTCGAGGCCCGTCCACGTGTCGTCGGCGTCGAGAGTCAGTGATGCCGGCCGGGTGCGCGCATGCCACGACCGCAGCAGGTAGGCGACGTCGCCGAGGGCGAACGCCGCGTACCGCGAGCGCATGAGGGCCTCGGCGCTCGCTGCGGCCACCCCCTCGTGGAGGCGGCCGCAGCAGTCGCCGTACGTCGCGCCGGCACTCGGATACCCGCCGCACGGGCACTCCCGCCGCGTCGGTCGCGAGATCGCGCCGAACGCGCCGCTCACGCCCCCTGCCACACCGCGTCGAACGGCGCGTTCGAGGCGACGCGGGCCTTGATGCCCTCGGTGACGAACGCCTTCGCGGCTCGCGCGGCGGCGAGCGGATCGAGACCCTTGGCGAGTTCGGCGGTGATCGCGGCCGCGAGGGAGCATCCCGCCCCGCTCACCGCGACCTCGCCGATCTTGGGCGCGGAGAGGATCTCCGTCGTCGTGCCATCGTGGTAGACGTCGACGGCGTCCTCACCGGCCAGGCGCACGCCGCCCTTCGCGAGCACGGCGGCTCCGCAGGCCTCGTGGATGCGGCGGGCGGCGGTCTCGAGGTCCTCGACGGTGTCGATCGCGTCCATGCCTGCGAGGGACATCGCCTCGAAATGGTTGGGCGTCACGTACGTCGCGAGCGGCAGGATCTTCTCCGTGAGCGCGGTGTCGGTGTCGAGCGCGGCGCCGGGCTCCTGCCCCTTGCAGATGAGCACGGGGTCGAGCAGCAGCCGCTCCGGCCGGTACTCGGTGAGGGCCTGCGCGACGACGTCGATCGTCGCGGGCGTGCCGAGCATGCCGATCTTCACCGTCTGCAGGTCGTAACAGGCGAACTCCGCCTCGAGCTGGTCGGCGATGACCTGCGGGTCGACCGGGGTGAACCGGTGGCCCCAGTCGCTCTTGGGGTCGAACGCGACGATGCATGTGAGCGCGGCGATGCCGAAGACGCCTCTGGCCTGGAACGTCTTGAGGTCGGCCTGGGCGCCCGCACCACCGGTCGCCTCGGAGCCGGCGATGGTGAGCGCGATGGGGGGCGGGGGCAGGTGCGTGTCGGACATGGGCCCATCCTGCGCCCTGCCCCCACCGCCGCGCACGTGGGTGCGAGGAACGCGTGGGCGACGCACGGCGCCGGGCCCGTGTGGGCGGTGCCGGCGCCGACGACGCGACGGGCCGGCGTCAGCTCCCGGCGAAGTACCGCTGGAGTTTCCGCAGGGACGCCTCGATGCCCTCGGCGTTGCGCTCGGGGGCCTTGACGAGCTTCATGAGCAGGCTCGGGGAGTCGCCGAAGTCGAAGGTCTCGGTGACGCGGGTGCGACCGTCCTCGGCGGGCTCGAACTCCCAGCGCCACCGGTGGCCCCCGGGGTGGCGCCACTCGACGATGCGGCCGGGCTCGATGCGGGTGACCGTGCTCGTGATCGCGTACGGGATGCCCTTCATCGCCATCGACACCCGGAACCGGTCGCCGTACTCCAGCCGCCGAGGCCCGATGACCTGCGGCTTGACGGTTCCGCTCCCGTCGATCTCGTGATGCCGGTGCGGGTTGGCGAGGAGGTCGAAGACCTCCTCGGGGGTGGCGTCGACGACGATCTGTCGGGAGACGCACGTGGGTCCGGCGTCGATGGGGGTCGGGGAGGTCATGAGGACCACGCTAGTCAGGAGGGAGGAGACCGTCACCATCTCGGCCTCCCCCTCGGGTCGGGCACCCGCTCACGACGCCCCGTGGCGAGGGCTGTGCGCACCGCCACCCGCAACGGGATGCCGGGCCGCGTCCACCGGCGACGACGGACGACGCGGCGTTGCTCACGCCCACGCGCATGTCCCCGCTGCAGGGTCGCCCGGCGTCTAGGGTCGGAGCCGACGAGAACGACGTCGTTCCAGGAGGCAGAGGATGACCGCGCAGGATCAGTACGCCGCCAAACGCCGCGAGGCCGGTGAGGCCGTCGGGCTCATCGAGGACGGCTCACACGTCGTCGTCCCGACCGGGGTGGGCGAGCCGCCGACGATCCTCGAGGCCCTCTCCGAGCGCCGCACCGAGTTCCGTGGCGTGACGGTGAGCCAGATCCTCCCGCTGCGCCCCTACGGGTACCTCGACCCCGAGACCGTCGAGCACGTGCGCCACTGTGCCTACTTCGTCGGCGGCCCCACCCGCGCCGGCGCCCAGGCGGGGTGGGTCGACTTCTACCCCTCCTACTTCAGCGAGATGCCGGCGCTGTTCCGTGAGGGGCTGCTGCCCGCCGACGTCGTCGTCGCCATGGCCTCACCGATGGACGCCCACGGCTACTTCTCCCTCGGTCTCGCCCCGGACTACACGATGGCGGCCCTCGAGAAGGCGCGCACGGTGATCCTCGAGGTCAACCCGAACGTCCCGTACGCCTTCGGCCACTGCCACATCCACATCGACCGGGTCGACGCGATCGTCGAGGACGAACGGCCCCTCCTCGAGGTCGGGCTGCCCGAGATCGGGCCGGTGCAGAAGGCGATCGCCGGGCACGTCGCCGACCTCATCCCGAACGGGGCGACCCTTCAGATCGGGTACGGCGGCATCCCCGACGCCGTCGTCATGCAGCTCCTCGAGAAGCGCGACCTCGGCATCCACACCGAGATGATCGGCGACGGCATCCTCTCCCTCGTCGAGGCGGGAGCCGTGACCAACCTCGAGAAGAACGTCGACCGGGGGCGGATGCTCGCGACGTTCGCGTTGGGCTCTCGGCGCCTCTACGACTTCATGGACCGCAACCCGGCCCTGGAGATGCACCCCGTCGACGTGACGAACGACCCCTGTCGGGCCGGTCTCGTCGATCGACTCCACTCGATCAACGGCACGATGCAGATCGACCTCATCGGCCAGTGCGGCTCCGAATCCCTCGGCACGAAGCCGTATTCGGGCACGGGCGGGCAGAGCGACTTCGTGCGCGCCTCCAACCGTTCCCGAGACGGCAAGGCGTTCATCGTCCTGCCCTCGACGGCCAAGGGAGACACGATCACCCGCATCGTGCCGACGCTCACGCCGGGCACCCACGTCTCGACGAGCAAGAACGACATCGACTACGTCGTCACGGAGTTCGGCGTCGCCCGGCTGCGCGGCAAGAGCGCCCACGCCCGCGCGAAGGCGCTCATCGGCATCGCCCACCCCGACTTCCGCGACCAGCTCACCGAGGAGGCGGGCAAGCTCCGGCTGCTCTGAGCGCGAGCCCGCGCACGAGCCGCGGGGCTCCACAGCCCGCGGCCGGCGCGAGGTCGCACGGCATCTCCGCGGCCGAACCGGTCGCCTCAGGACTCCCCCGAGGCGGCCGGTCCGGCGCCTTCTCACGCGTGTGCGCGGCGGTGGCGAGCGCCGGTCACTGCCCGAGCATCGAACGCATCTGAGCGATCTCGGCCTCCTGGGAGGCGATGATCTGCTCCGCCAGCGCCTTGGCCTGCGGGTTCTGACCCTTCTCGAGCTCGGCACGCGCCATGTCGACCGCGCCCTGGTGGTGCTCGATCATGCCCTCGAGGAACAGGCGACCGGCCTCGGGCCCGTCGGCCTGTCGCAGCGCATCCATCTGCTTCTCGTCGAGCATCCCGTCCATGTGACCCGAGTGGTCCATGGGCGGCGGGGTGACACCCCACCCCTGCAGCCATGAGTTCATCGCGTCGATCTCGGGGGCCTGCGCGCTGCGGATCTGCTGGGCGAGTTGCGTCACCTGCGGGTCGACGCCCTGCTTGCCGAGCACGATGTCGGACATCTCGACGGCCTGCTGGTGATGCGGCACCATCATCGACGCGAACGACACGTCCTGCTGGTCGTGCTCGGGGCCGGCGGAGGTCGGGGGCGCCGTGACCGTGGGGGACTCCGTGGCGGGGGTCGTGGGCTCCGGGGACGTGGTGACGGCAGCCGTCGTCGCGGGCGAGGCGGCCGGGGTCGTCGCGGCCGGGTCGGCGGTCGTGCCCTCTCCCCCCTGGCCGCACCCGGTGAGGAGCAGTCCGGCGGCGAGAACGGCGGCGAGGTGGCGGCGACGAATCGTCATGGCGATCATTCCTTCTAGGTCGTCTGGACGTGCCCCCAGTCAACCGCACCCGCTCTTCCCCCTCCACCGGAGGCGCCCCCCGGAGGGCGAAAGGTGTTGACCCGCCCGCGCCCGGCCGGTAGGGAGTGGGCATGACCCTCGCGATCCTGCACAACCCCCGCTGTTCGACCTCCCGCAAGGCCCTCGAGGCGATCGAGGCGGCCGGGGCCGAGGTCGACGTCGTCCGCTATCTCGACTCACCGCTGAGCGAGCGCGCGGTGCTCGACCTCCTCGAGATCCTCGAGGACTCACCCGGCGACCTCGTGCGCCGTGACGCGACGTTCGAACAGCTCGACCTCGCCGAGAGCGACGTCGACTCCCCGGAGAAGGTCGCGGCGGTCCTCGCCGACAACCCCCGGCTCATGCAACGGCCCGTCCTCATCGCCGAGGACGTCGCGATCATCGGGCGCCCGTTCGACCGGGTCGGACCGTTCATCGAGGAACACGGGACCAAGCCCGCCGAGTGATCGCGTCGCTCGGACCACCGGAGGCCGTCCGGGCCGTCCGCGCCGTCCGCGCCGCGGGAGGCGGTCCGCCCGACCGTCTCAGACGCGGGCGGGCGCGTCCGCCGTGGCCAGGGCGTGGGTGCTCATCCGCATGGACACGAGGTCGACGACGGTGAGCGAGTCCAGCGGGACGTCCTCCCACCCCGTGGTGTCGAGGCCACTCGAGGCGAACGCGAGACCTCCGTCGGGAGTACGCCGCACGCGCAGGTCGTAGTACGCCTCGTCGTGGGCGGGCGGCAGGCTCGCGTCGTCGAGTCCGCGTTCGGCGAAGTGGGCGGTGGGCACGGCGGCGTGGGTGCTCGCGCGCACGACGACGAGTTGGTCGACACCGAGGACCATCGCGTTGAGCCCGGCCACGGGGAAGTGCGCGCGGATCGTCGTGATCGTGTCGGCGACCGCTTCCGCGAGTCCCGCACCCTCCGCGATGCGTTCGCGGACGAGGGCGAAGTAGAGCTCGCTGTCGGTGGTGCCCGCACAGTCGCGGAGGAACGCCGGCGAGACGAGGGCGCGGAGATCGGCGATCGGCATGATCGATCCGTTGTGGGCGAGGCCGACCGGGCCGAGGCGCGTCATCGCCCGAAAGGGGTGGGTGTTCACCGACCTCACCGGCAGCCCGCCGGTGGCGAGGCGGAGGTGGGCGACGGCCGCGCGGGAACGGACCCCCTTGAGCGTGTTCGTCAGCGCCGCGTCGCGCATCCCACCACCGGTGCGGCGTCGCCGCTCCAGCCCACCGTCCTGCGTCGTCCACATCGCGCCCCAACCGTCGTCGTGCACGCGGGCGAGGTGCTGGAAGGCGGCGGCCTCCTCGATCCCGAGGACATCGGAGAAGGTCGAGGCTGACGTGGAGGCGAACGCGAGCAGACGGCACATGGCGGACACGGCTTTCGGGCGAGTGACGAGGCGGGTCAGGGTGGCCCACGTCGTCGTGGCAGGACTGGAAGCACAATCGGCAGCGGTTGCGCCCAGCCGAGCACCCCGGTGCGAATACCTGCCCCCGACAGGAAATCCGTATCGGACAGGGTCCTACCTGAGGACCCCCTTGAGCGTGGTCGTCCCACGATCCGAGAAGGCCACCCGTTGGGCGAGGTACAGCTCGGCGCACGCGAGGGCGTCGGTGAGCGCCGCGTGCGCGCGATAGGTCGGCAGGCCGTGGTACCGGCGCGCCTGCCCAAGCCGAAGGGTGCCGGCTCGGGGGTGGTCGTAGGGTCCGGCCGCGAGGCGGCGCTGGAGGTCGAGGGTGTCGACGATCCGGACCGGCAGCGGCGCGGAGAAGACGCGCCGACACGCGGCCGAGAGGAACTCCTCCTCGATGACGGCGTAGTGCGCGAGCAGCACGCGGCCGGCGAGGGCGTCGAGCACCTGCGTGAGGACGTCCTCGAGATCGAGACCCGCGGCGAGGACGTCGTCGGTGAGGCCGTGCACCGTCGCGCTCTGGCCGACCTCCCCGTCGGCGCGGACGATGAGCTGACGGGCGCCGCCGAGGCGGATCACATCGCCGTCGACAGGGACGAATCCCACCGAGAGGATGCGGTCGGTCCTGGGGTCCAGCCCGGTCGTCTCGAGGTCGATCGCGAGGAAGGGCACGTCCGCGAGCCGGGTGGAGCGTCGCGGTGCGGGCACGTCGAGGAACCGGACGAGCGGGGTGTCCTCCCCCGCCGCCCTGCGCGCCCGCTCCCGCCGGCGTCGCTCCCTCCCGAGGATCACGGCGGGTTCCTCACGACGGATTCCTCATGACATGTACCCGAGGGGCTGTCGACCCCCGAGGACGCCCTGCGCGGAGCGGACGACGCCGAACGCATCCTTGAGCGTCCGCTTCTCGAAGTGACCGAGGGTGTCGGGGGCGACGTTGTTGTCCGGGGGCGCCCCCTCGCGGACGCGCTGCGCCTGGTGCCGCAGGCGCACGTAGGAGATGAACTCGAACGCGTCGAGGAGGTCCTCGGCGGCCGACGACCCCATCGCACCGGCGGCGCTCGCGGCCTGCAGTCGGCTGCGGGTGTCCACCGCGGGACTCCCGATCGACAGGGCCAGGACCCGGGCGATCTCGCAGACGGGCCCGACGCCGCGGTGCTTGATGTCCAGGGTGCTCTTCTCGGGTCCGGACTTCTCGACGACGAGCCCCCGGAACAGCCCGATGGGCGGCTGGTGGGCGACCGCCTGCTTGGTGAGATGGGCGAGGAACGGCCGCGCCTCGGGGGTGCGGGAGAGGACGTAGCGGCGCAGGCGTTCGCACAACTCCGGATCACCCGTGAGCGGACGCATGTCGAAGAAGATCGCGGCCCCGATGAGGGCGTCCGGCGTCGGCCGGTCCAGCCATTCGGCGAAGATGCCACGCCACGCCGACTCCGTCTGCCGCCACCGGGGATTCGTCGCCATGACATCGCCAGGACAGCGCGGGAACCCGCACTCGACGAGGCCGTCGGTGACGAACCCGGCGAAGTCCGCGAACCAGTCGGCCTGCTCGGGCGTCACCGAGTCCTCGAGGATGATCGCCGTGTCCTGGTCGCCGCCCAGCCCGGACTCGTACCGGGCCTGCGAGCCGAGCACCACCCAGCAGTAGGGGGCGGGCGCCGGACCGAACTGCGCCTCCGCGAGGGCGATGAGGCGGCGGTGGATCGCATCGGCGAGCGCCGAGATCACCCGGGAGATGTCCCCCGCGGAGGCGTCCTGGGTGACGAGAAGGTCGACGATGGACGGGATCCGCGCCGCGACGTTCGCGAGTCCCGCGGTCGTGCGCTGACGGCCGACGTCCTGCACGAGGTACAGCGGCGAGGAGCGTTCGAGGCGCACGAGATCGGTGTTCGTCACGAGGCCGAGGGGGCGGCCGTCGGGGTCGATGACGGGCAGGTGGTGGATGTCCCGCCCGAGCATCTCGAGCAACGCCTCGAACGCGAGGGCGTCGGAGGGCAGCGTGAGGGGCTCGGGGGTCATCACCTCGGCGACGGTGCTCGTGACCGGCAGCGCCGTCGCGACGACGCGGGCGCGCAGGTCGGAGTCGGTGAGGATGCCGGCGAGATGACCCTCGTCGTCGAGGACGAGGAGGGAGGAGATGTTCTCCTCGCGCATGAGGGCGGCGGCCTCCTGCACCGTGCGGCGGGGGTCGACGGTGATGATCCGCCCGCTCACCATGTCGGAGACCTTGGTGCGGAGCACGGCGCCGCCGTGGTCGGCCACGCTCACCGTCTCGACGGCGGCGCGGAGGCGGTGAGCCTGCTGGAGAAGGAAGTACGAGGCCACCGGGCCGTGATCGAGGAGCTCCTCGAACGCGGCCCGCGGCACCGCGAGCATGAGGGTGTCCTCGACCGCGGTGACGAGGAATCCGTACGGCGGGGCCTCGAGCAAGCCGGTGACGCCGACACTGCCGCCCACGTCGACCCGTTCGACGAGACCGCCGACGCGGTCGTACACGTCGACCGCGCCCGAGCGGACGACGTAGAGCGCCTCGACGGCGCCGTCGGGGTCGAGGACGGTGGTGCCGCGCCGGTGATATCGCATGGTGCACCGCGCGGGCAGGGCGTCGAGCACCGCCGCCGGCAGTTGGGAGAACGGCTCGTGGGCGGCGAAGAAGTCTCTGACCTCGGCGAGTTCCGGTTCCATGATGGCGACACCCTGGCACGCCTCCCAGCCCCACGACGGGAGGTGCCGCGCCCCCCGTCGCCCAGTGGTGATTCCCCGGCGACGAGCGGACACCCGCCGTCGAGGGTGGGTGTGCCGGTGGGGCGTCCCGGGGGTCGGGGCCGCACCGCGAAGACGTCGGAGGCACCGCGAGTTCCGGCGCGGCACCTCCGGCGGGTGGTGCAAGGACGGGAGACGCGGTGTCCGGCCCCCTCGGCGGTGCACCGTGGCCTCACCACACGCGTGACCAGCGCCGAGAACGCCATGGCCCGGGGGTCGGGGATCGCCGCTCACGGGTGGCGACGACGTTCTCCCTGGGACGTGCACCGAGCTGACCAGTACTCTTGGCCGTGCCGCCTACCGGCGGGTACACACGACGAGGTCTGGAGGGGAGGGCGGATGCGCGTCGCAGTGCTCTCCTACCGCAGCAAGCCGCACGTCGGGGGTCAGGGCGTGTACGTGCGGCACCTCACGCGGGCGCTGGCACAGGCCGGGCACGAGGTGACCGTGTTCTCCGGTCAGCCCTACCCCGACCTCGACGAGGGCGTGGGGTTGGTGAAGGTGCCGAGCCTCGACCTCTACCGCGAACCCGACCCGTTCCGGATGCCGCGGCCGCGCGAGTTCCGTGACCTCGTCGACGTGCTGGAGGTCGGGGGCATGCTCACCGCGGCGTTCCCGGAGCCGCTCACGTTCTCCCTCCGCGCCGCGCGCGAGATGCGCCGCCGCGCCGGGCGGTTCGACGTCGTCCACGACAACCAGTGCCTCGGGTACGGGCTGCTCGACATCGCCCGGCACACCCCACTCGTCACGACGACCCACCACCCGATCACCCGCGACCGGGTCACCGACCTCGAGAGCGCGACCGGGTGGCGGCGGCTCACGCTGCGCCGCTGGTACTCGTTCCTCACGATGCAGAAGCGCGTGGCCCGCGCGCAACGGCGCATCCTCACGGTGTCCTCCTCCTCGGCCCGCGACATCGCCGAGGACTTCGGCGTGGACCCCGCGCGCATCGACGTCGTCCCGCTCGGCGTGGAGACCGACGTGTTCTCCCCCGAGGCCCACGCCGGCCCGCGGGTGCCGGGACGGGTCGTGACGATGGCGAGCGCCGACGTCCCGCTCAAGGGCGTCGACGTGCTCCTGCGCGCCCTCGCACGCCGCCGGGCCGCCCATCCCGACGCGCCGCTCGAACTCGTCCTCGTGAGCCGTCCGACCCCCGGCGGCCGCACCGAGAAGCTCGTGCAGCGACTCGGGCTCGCCGACGTCGTCACCGTCCGCAACGGCCTCACCGACGCCGAACTCGCCGCGCTCGTCGCCTCCGCCGAGGTCGCCTGCGTCCCCTCCCGGTACGAGGGCTTCTCGCTGCCCACGGTCGAGGCCATGGCCTGCGGCACCCCCCTCGTCGTCAGCGACGCCGGGGCGATCGGAGAGGTCGTCGGCCACGTCGAGGGTTCCGCGCCGGGCGCGCTCGTCGTGCCGCCGGGCGACGTGGACGCCCTCGCCGCGGCTCTCGACCGGGTCCTTGACGATCCGGAGTTGGCCGCGCGCCTCGGGCGCGGCGGTCGGCTGCGCGCGCTCACCGAGTACTCCTGGCCCACCGTCGCCGCCCGCACCGCCGCCGTCTACGACGAGGCGATCGGCGCGTTCCGGTCCGCCCGTCCCGACGCGGGCCCACCCCGTACCCCGTCGTCCTCGGAGACGCCGGACAGGCAGACCCCCGCCGTGGAGACGTCCGGCGCCCTGGCCGGGCCTCGCCGGGTCGGTCTCCTCGGCGCGGTGGCGACCCTCGCGACCCCCCTGGCCCTGCGCCTCACCCGACCCCAAGGAGCCCCTCGTGCTCACCGTTGACTTCGACCGCCTCGGCCTCCACCCCGGCGACCGCGTGCTCGACCTCGGCTGCGGCGCCGGCCGGCACGCCTTCGAGATGTACCGTCGGGGCGCCGACGTCACCGCGTTCGACCAGGACGCCGACGAGCTCGCGGGCGTCGCCGAGATGTTCGGTGCGATGGCGCAGGAGGGTCAGGGCGCGGCCGACGGGGCCCGTGCCGTCGAGGGCGACGCCCTCCACCTGCCGTTCGCAGATGCCTCGTTCGACCGCGTCGTCGCCGCCGAGGTGCTCGAGCACATCCCGAACGACACCCGCGCCATCACCGAGCTCGTGCGTGTCCTGCGGCCCGGCGGCACGATCGCCGTCACCGTGCCCCGGTACTGGCCCGAGCGCCTCTGCTGGGCCCTGTCGGACGCCTATCACGAGGTCGAGGGTGGGCACGTGCGGATCTACCGCGCCGACGGGCTCGCCGGTCAGCTCACCCAGGCCGGGCTCGAGGTCACCGGGCGCGACCACGCGCACGCGTTGCACGCGCCG
Organism: Mobilicoccus sp.; assembly: GCF_032060985.1. NCBI lineage: Bacteria > Bacillati > Actinomycetota > Actinomycetes > Micrococcales > Dermatophilaceae > Mobilicoccus > Mobilicoccus sp. The sequence continues at coordinate 62,884 of NZ_DAMBGD010000013.1, read as the reverse complement.
TACTGGTGGCTCAAGTGCGCCGTCGGCGTCGACGACGACGCGAACCCGATGGTCAAGGGCTACCACCGCCTGCTCGTGTGGGACCTCATGAAGAAGCCCGCCCTCACCCGGACCGCGGAGCACCTGCTCAACCCGGTCCTCGGCAAGTCGGTCGTGCTCTACGCCCGCAAACCTGCATGAGTCGCCTGCCGAGCGAGTCCGAGCTCCGGCGTACGGGCGCGACGATCGCCGCGACCCAGGCCGCGTGCGGGGCGATCCCCTGGGACGTCGCCGGCGACACCGCCGGCAAGGTCGACCCCTGGGACCACGTCGAGGCCGCGATGGGGCTGCTCGCGACGGGGTTCGACGACGAGGCCGCCGCCGCCTACGACTTCCTCGCGCGCACCCAACGCGCCGACGGCTCGTGGCCGGTCGAATGGCGCCTCGGCGAGGACGGCACCCCGTGGGTCGTCGACGCCGGCTTCGACACGAACCTCACCGGGTACGTCGCCGTGGGGATCTGGCACCACTGGCGCACCCGCGGCGAGGTGCACGCCGTCAAGGCGTGGTGGCCGATGGTGCGGGCGGCGCTCGACGCCGTCGTCGCGCTCCAGCTGCCGAGCGGGGCGGTCGCCTGGGCCACCGGGGAGTACGGCCCCGCCGCCCACGGCCTGCTCGCGGGCACCTCGTGCCTGCACCTCGCGCTCCGGTGCGGCGCCGTGCTCGGCGACGTCGTCGGGGACCCCCGCCCCGACTGGCGCCGGGCGGCCGGCCGCATCGCCGCCGTCGTGGCCGTACGCCCGGACGACCCGAGGGTCTTCGACCCCAAGCCGCGGTACTCGATGGAGTGGTACTACCCCGTGCTCGGCGGCGCCTTGCGCGGCCCGGCCGCCCACGACCGCATCGAGGCACGCTGGGAGGAGTTCGTCGTCCCCGGCCTCGGCATCCACTGCGTCGACGACCACCCGTGGGTCACCGGCGCCGAGACCTGCGAACTCGCCCTCGCCCTCACCGCCCTCGACCGCCGCGAGGAGGCGGCCCGCCTCGTCGCCGACATGCAGCACCTGCGCGATGAGGACGGCTCGTACTGGACCGGGTACGTGTATCCCGACGACGCCCGCTGGCCCATCGAGCGCTCGACGTGGACGGCGGCGGCCGTCATCCTCGCCACCCAGGTGCTGGCGGATCGGGCCGTGCTCGTGGGAGCCTCGAACCATGCCCGCATGTTTGGGAATACATAACTCCACGCGTAGGTTGTGGCGGTGGTCCGGCGATCCCGGACCCGAACCACCGTCTCGCCGCAGGGAGTTCCCATGTCCTCGCCCTCATCGACCACGGAAGCGGGGGCGTCCACGACGCGCCGCCGGCACCGGGGTCTTCGCCCGTCCTTCGGGATGCAGATCCTCCTGGCCCTCGTTCTCGGGCTCGCCCTCGGCTGGGCGGCGCGAGAGTTCCAGGTGGGGTGGCTGTCGGCCACCCTCGAGGGCGTCGGGTCGCTCTTCGTCCAGTTGCTCAAACTCGCGGTGCCGCCGCTGGTGTTCACCGCGATCGTCGTGAGCGTCGCCAACCTCCGCCACGTCGAGAACGCCGCCCGCCTCGTCGGGCAGACCCTCCTGTGGTTCGCCGTCAGCGGGTTCCTCGCCGTGCTCGTCGGCATCGGTCTCGGGCTCGCCACGAACCCGGGCCGCGGCGTCACCCTCGACCTCGGAGCGGCGCAGGCCCCCGAACGCACGGGGTCCTGGACCGACTTCCTCACCGGCATCGTCCCCACCAACCCGGTCGGCGCGTTCGTCGAGGGCAACGTCCTCCAGATCGTCTTCCTCGCGCTCGTCGTCGGCGTCGCCGCCGTCAAGGTCGGCGCCAAGGCCGAGCCGGTCGTACGTCTCTCGGAGGCCGTCCTCGAGGTCACCCAGAAGGCCCTGTGGTGGGTCATCCGTCTCGCGCCGCTCGGCACGCTCGGCCTCATCGGTCACGCCGTGGACGGGTACGGCTGGGACCTCCTGCGCCCGCTCGCGACGTTCACGGTCGACGTCTACGTCGGCTGCGCCATCGTCCTGCTCGTCGTCTACCCGCTGCTCCTCGCGGTGTTCGGCAAGGTCAGCCCGCGCCGCTTCTACGCCGGGGCCTGGCCCGCGATCCAGCTCGGGTTCGTCTCCCGCAGCTCCGTGGGCACGATGCCCCTCACCCAGCGCGTGACGACCGAACGCATCGGCGTCGCTCCTGAGTACGCCTCGTTCGCCATCCCGTTCGGGGCGACCTCGAAGATGGACGGCTGTGCCGCGGTCTATCCGGCGCTCGCCGCGATCTTCGTCGCCCAGATCTTCGGCATCGACCTGTCGTTCCTCGACTACGCGCTCATCGCGTTCGTCTCGGTCGTCGGTTCGGCCGCGACCGCCGGTCTCACCGGAGCGATCGTCATGCTCACCCTCACCCTCAGCACCCTGGGCCTCCCGCTCGCCGGCGCCGGTCTGCTGCTCGCGATCGACCCGATCGTCGACATGATGCGCACCGCCACCAACGTCGCCGGTCAGTCCGCGATGACGACGCTCGTCGCAGCGCGTGAGGGCCTGCTCGACCGCGACGTCCTCGCCGCGCCGCCCGTCAGCCTCGACGAGGACCGCACCCCCACCCCCGTCACGCAGACCGACGACACCGACGTGTCCACCACTGCCGCACGCACGACCCGGGAGCACGCGCGCCTCTGAGCTCACGAAGTCCGGGGCACCCCACCCGAGGCCCTTGCTCCCACGGGAGCGGGGGGCCTCGTCGTGTCCCTGCTGACGGGCGGTGCGCGTCGGAGCGCGGGTGCGTCAGACCACGAGCGCGAGGACGAGCACGATCGGCAGCGAGACGAGTGACGCGATCGAGGTCACCGTCGTCATCGTCTTGAGGCTGCCCTGGGTCGTGAGGCCGAGGAGGGCCTTGAACATCCAGAAGAAGTTGCTGTTGACCTGCAGCGCGAACAGGGACCCTGAGGCGATGGCGAGGCCCATGACGATGGGGGCGACGTCGACGGAGCCGAGGATCGGCGCGATGATCCCGGCCGCGGTGATCGCCGCGACCGACACCGACCCGATCGCGAGGTGAAGGACGGCCGCGATGAACCAGGCGAGCAGGACGCTGAGGAGCACGGGCGCCCCCGCATCGGCGCCGAAGAGGCCCGCGAGCACGTCGGCCAGACCCGTCGCCTTGATGACGGCACCGAGCGACCCACCGATACCGGTGACGAGCAGGATCTCACCCGCGGTGTGGAGGCCGTCGGAGAAGGCCTCACCCGTACGGTCCAGACCCCCGGCGCGGCGGGCGAGGACGTACGCGATGAGAAGACCGAGGAACATCGCGACGTTCGCGTCGCCGAGGAACGAGACGACCTCGTTCTCCATCCCGGCAAGGTTCGCGAACGCCCCCGTCGCGATGAGGACGAGGGGCACGAAGATGGGCAGGAGCGCGACGCCGAGCATCGGCACGTGGTGCCCCTCGGGCAGGCCTTCGGCGCCTCCCGGCTCGTTCTCGTCGGTGTCGAGGAGGGACTCGCTCGTCTCCTCGTCGGTCTCGGGGCGCCACCAGCCCATGCGCAGCATGCGGGAGAAGACCCACGTCGTCGCCACCGCCGTGAGCGGGCCGAGCACGATGCCGTAGAGGAGATACTCCCCGAGCGGCACCTTGAGGAGCCCGGCGATCGACACCGCGGAGAGACCCGGAACGACGAACACGTAGCCGCAGAAGATGCCGGTCCCGAGTGCCCCCGCCATGAGCGCGAGCCCGTGTCCCTCCATGTGCCTGGCGGAGGATCGCGCGACCGGTGCACCGAGCACGACCTGCACATCGACGTAGATGGAGGGGAAGATCGTCGAGAGCGCCACGGCGAGCGCATACGGGATCCGTCTCGTGCCCACCAGGTCGAGCAGCCGGCCGACGAGCCGGGAGAACGTGCCTGTGACGTGCAGCAACGAGCCGATGAGCACGCCGAAACCGATGAGGAGACCGATCTTCGCCATGATGTCGCCGAAGCCGCTCGTGATCGCCTCAACGGTCTTCTCGAACCCGATCCCGCTCGCGAGGCCGAGGTAGAGACAGCCGAGGACGAGGGCGATGATCGGGTCGACCCTGCCCCGGACGATGAGGAGGACGATCGCGACGATGGCGATCGTCGTGTGCAGCGCGATCACGTCGACTCCGTTTCCCGTGGGCGAGTGGCGTCGGCGGTGACGTCGGAGCCCATCGTGACCCAGGAGGGGTTCGGCGCGGGGCGTTGGCGCCGTCCCGCTTCAGGATTCGACCCGGCGCCGCCGGTCCGGCGCCGGGGTCAGTCGGGTGTGTCGAGCCGGTCACCGGCCCCACCGACGACCCGGCGCAGCACACGCATCGACCCCAGGTGCCGGGTCTCCTCCCAGTGACCGGACTCGACCGCGCGGCGGTAGCAGCGCCACGGCGCCTGACCACCGTCCTCCGGGTGTTCGAAGACGTCGTGGAACACGAGCGTGCCGCCTGCGGCGACCCACCGGCCGAAACCGAGGTAGTCGTTCGTCACGTGCTCGTCGGTGTGTCCGCCGTCGATGAACAGCAACGCGAGCGGCGTGCGCCAGTACCTCGCGACGAGCAAAGCCCGGCCGATCACGGCGACGACCTCGTCCTCCAACCCCGCGTCGACCATCGTGCGCCGGAAGAACGGGAGCGTGTCGATGCGGCCGGCGTGCGCGTCGACGAGGCTCGGGTCGTGGTACTCCCACCCCGGCTGGTTCTCCTCACTGCCGCGGTGGTGGTCGACTGTGAAGGCGACGGCGTCGGGCGCACCGAGCTCCCAGGTGCGGCGCACCGCCGCGCCGAGGTACACGGCGGACTTGCCGCACCACGTGCCGACCTCGAGCAGCGGCCCCGCGTCGGCGGCGGCGACGGCCTCGGCGTAGAGCAGATCGCCCTCGTCGACCGGCATGAACCCCCGCGCCTCGTGGGCCAGGCGGCGCAGGTCGGCCGGCATGAGGACGGTCTGGTCGGAGGGGAGGGCGGCGCTGTCGACATCGGTCACGCGAGCAGCCTACGGAGGTCGGATGCGCGTGCCTCACGCACACGGCATGCTCGCGGTATGCATGTCCGACCGATGATCCTCTCGATCGGCGACCCGAGGGGTCGAGGCGCGGGGGTGCGACGCCTCGCCGGCGCCGCCGTCACCGAGCTCCCCCGCGGTGCCGCGTTCTCGCTCGGGCCGATCCTCGCCGTCCAGGGTGCGCGCACCCTCGCCCGCGTACCCCGACTGCCCGAGGCGGGCGGGCCCCGGCACGGGGTCGTCGGCGACGACGTCGGCGGGGCGCTCGACCTCCTCGTCATCGGGGAGTCGACCGCCGTGGGCGTCGGGGTCGACACCCACGAGGAGGGGCTGGCCGCGGCCGTCGCGCGGCGGTGGCACGAGACGACCGGGGAGTGCGTGCGGTGGTCGGTCATCGGCCGCAACGGGGCGCGACTCCGTGCGACCCCGCAGCGCCGACTCCCCGCCGCTTCCGGCGAATTCGACTGCGCCGTCGTCGTGCTCGGCGTCAACGACACCCTCGGACTCACGTCCGCCCGGCGCTGGCGGCGCGAGGTCGAGTCGCTGGTGCGCACACTTCGCGGCGGGCTGCGGGACGGCGGCCTCGTCGTCCTCGCCGGGGTGCCGCAGCTCGCGCACTTCCCGGCCCTCCCCCAACCCCTGCGCACCGTCATGGGGCTGCACGGACGCGTCCTCGACGACGTCCTCGCCCACCTCGCGGATGAACACGTCGACATCGTCCACGTCCGCACCCCTGCGATGGAGGACCGTGCCGACCTCGCCGACGACGGCTTCCACCCCTCCGCGCGAGGTTACCGGCAGTGGGGCGAGCTCATCGCCGACGTGGCGGTGCTGCCGTGGTGGGGTGAGGGCGACCCCGTCACCCGCACGACCGGGCCGTCGGCGTGAACACCGGGCGGCTCACTCCGGCAACGCGCGCGAATCGACGAGCTGCGCCGCGACCTCGCGGAGCTTGACGTTGCGGTCCTGGGAGTATCGGCGCAACACCGAGAAGGCCTGATCGCGGTCGAGCTTGAAGCGCTCCATGAGGATGCCCTGTGCCATGCCGATCATGTGGCGGCTGTCGATCGCGCCACGCAGTTCCTCGCGTTCCTTGTCGGCCGCGAGGGCGACGGAGGCGTGGGTGGCGAGGATCGTGCCGACGACGGCGTCGTTCTCGCTGAACCGTTCGGTCGTCGTCGCGTAGAGATTGAGGGCACCGAGGGTGCCCGCGGCCGTCTGCAACCGGACCGAGAGAACGCTGCGGACCCCGAGATCCTTGACCCGCCCGCACCACACCGGCCATCGGTCCTCGACCTCGGTGTCGTCGATGATGAACCGGTCGCGTTCGGCGATGGCCTCGAGGCACGGGCCGTCGCCCGCCTCGAGCTGGAGTTCGTCGGCGCGGACGACGGTCTCGGAGCTCACCGCGGCCGACTCGACCCGGCCCTTGCGCACGAGCATGATGCCGCCGAGGTCGGCGTCGACAGCGGCGATCGCTGCGCGGAGTACCTCCGCGAGGGTCATGTCGAAGTCCGACGCCTGCAGCCGCTCGGCGAGTTCCGCGAACTCGACCGCGAGGCGATTCGCCTCGGTCATCTCGTGTCTCCTCCATTCGCCGGAACCGACATGCCCAGGTCGCAGCACGAATCGGGCACGGGGCGTCTCACGATACGCGAGGGTAGGGAAGAACGCCCGAAACGCGAAGTCGCACCGCCGAGACGCGTCACATCGCGTCCCGGGTCCCCGGAGGACGACGGCGCCGACCCCACCGGACTCGGCAGGGTCGGCGCCGTGCGTGCGAGCGGACTCAGTTCCCGAGGGCGGGGCGATCCTGGACCTTGAGGGAGGCGAGACGGGCCTCGATCTCGGCATCCTGCCCGTAGTCCTCGAGCTCGGCGAACTGATCCTCGATCGAGGTCGCCGCCGCCTCCTGCCGACCGGCGACGAGGGCCTCCTGCTGCTTGATCCGGTCCTCGAAGCGGGAGAGCTCACTCGTGGGGTCGAGGACGTTGATCGACCCCATCGCCTGCTGCACCTTGTTCTGCGCCTCGACCGTGCGAGAGCGGGCGACGAGCGCGGAGCGGCGACCCTTGAGGTCCTCCAACTTGGTCTTCATCTGCGTGAGACCGGACTTGAGCTGGTCCACGGTCGCGTTCTGCTGCGCGATGACCGGCTCGGCCTCCCGGGCCTCCTTCTCGTGCTGGATCTGCCGACCGATCGCGATCTTGGCGAGGTTGTCGAACTTGTCCGCGCCCGCGGTGTCACCGGAGCCGCGCAGCTGCTCGGCCTTCTGCGACGCGGCGGCGGCCTTGCGGCCCCACTCCGCGGCGGCGTCGACGTCCTCGCGGTGATCGGCCTCGATCATGCGGACCTGGGCGATGGTCTGCGCCACGGCCTCCTCGGCCTCCGCGATGGAGTTCGTGTAGTCGCGCACGAGCTGGTCGAGCATCTTCTCGGGGTCCTCGGCACGGTCGAGGAGCGAGTTGATGTTGGCCTTCGCGAGCTGGGCGACTCGGCCGAGGATGGTCTGCTTCTGAGCCACGGTGGGTCCCTTCGTCATGCGTCGAGTGGTTCGTGTCGATCTGTCTGGTCGTGCGTGCCGTCCCGGTCGTCGGCGTCGTGTCGGTCGTGTCGTGTCGGTCGTGTTCGTCGCGCCGGTGGCGATCATCGGGCTGGTCGCGACGGTGTGCTGGTGCTGCAGCGGAACAGCGGTGGTCAGAATCCTCCGCCGCCGCCGAAACCACCCCCGCCACCGAAGCCGCCACCGCCGCCGAAACCGCCTCCACCGCCGAAGCCCCCACCTCCGCCGCCGAAGCCGCCGCCACCGCCCCAGCCGCTGTCGTGGCCACCGCCGCCGAGTCCGCCGGCGAGGATCCCGCCGAGGACGAGGGAGCCGAGGTCGATACCGCCACTGCGGCCCCGTCCGCGATAGCCGCCGCCCCAGGGGCCCCCTCCCCAGGAACCTCCGCCGCCACCGCCCCAGCCGTTCTGGTCCTCGTCGGCGAGCCGGAGAGCCTCCTCACCCAGCTGCTGCGCCCGGGCGAGGAGCGAGAGCGCCCGCTCGGGGTCGCTCGCGGCGAGACCGGTGGCCTCGTTGTAGACCCGCAGGGCCTCGGAGATCCGCGTGCGGGCGTCGGTGCCGACCGCGCCGCGGTGCACGCGGATCGTCTCGTCGATGGACATGAGTCGGGCGCGGGCGCGGTCGAACCGTTCCTCGAGGTCGGCCCTGGTGCGCCGGCCCGCCACCTCGGCGTCGCGGTAGCGCTGGAGGGCGTTGTCGAGGTCGTTCTCCGCGGCGTCGAGCGCGGCGAGCGCGCCGAGGGGGTCGCCGCCGGAACGCGCCGCGCGGCCCTGCTCGATGGCCGTGGACGCGGCGGCGAGCGCGTCGCGGGTGAACTGGTCGTCGGCGCCGAGGCGTTCCGCGTCGGCGACGTCGGAGCTGATCGAGGCGAGCCGACGGTCGAGCTCCTCGGCCGCGCGCGGCAACTCGAGGTGGGCACGGTCCACCGCGTCGAGAAGGGAGGTGGCCTGCCCCAGCGCGTCCTCGGCCCCGCGGGCGGACACCACCGCGGCGGGCCGGTCGTTGTCGGAGAGGTGCTCACGCCCCGAGGAGATGAGGCCCCGCGCCGCCTTGACGAGGGCGCCGGCGTGGTCGACGTTGGCGCGCACGGTACGCAGGGCCTGCTCGGAGTACGTCGCCCGTAGAGCCTGGAGCTGCTGGGTGGCGGCCGGGATTCGTGAGGTCACCTCGCCGATGCGGGTCTCGAGGTCGCCGAGCATCTGCGGCACCTTGGACTGCAGATTGCGCATCTGCCGGAACTCCTCGGCGTGCTCCTCGAGGGCTTCGTCGGCCTCGGTCGCGAGGTCGATGATGCGCTGCCAGGCGCCCGGGCGCTGCGGCTCGGCGATCTCACCGTCGTCGATCTGGTGCTGGATGCGGAACGCCTCGACCGATCCGGCCTTGGCCTTCTCGAGCGCCTCCCGGAACCTCACGGTGGCCTGGGTGCCGAACTGGGCCTCGGCGAACGCGAGCTCCTCACCGGAGGAGCGGATCTCGTCATCGAGCGCGACGAGTGCCGCCGCCGACCGCTGGGCGAGCTCGGCCGGGCTCGCCGAGCCGGCCGGTCCCCCCGGGCCGCCGATGACCGGCCCGATCCTCCGATCCTGCGGGGTGCCCGCCAGCCCCTCCTGCCCCTGGTTCTCCTGCGCATGCTTGCGACGGCGTCGAGACCCCAACAGCGCCGCCCCACCGAGGGCGACCGCGAGCGCACCACCGCCGACGGCGACGGTCGTGCCCACTCCGCCCCCGCCACCGCTGCCGCCCCCACCCTTGGCCGACCCGAGCCCATCGGCCGCGGCGATCACCGCGTCGGCCCACGACCCCTGGCCGTTCGCGGCCCGGCTCAGGGCGGGTTCCACGTCCTCGCGGTTGACCCGGTCGAGATCACGCCGGGTGAGGCCGGAGGCCTCCGTCGTCCACGGACTGTAGAGACGATCCTCCGTGGCGATCGCATACAACACGTCGTTGCCGCCGAAGCCGGACTTCTCGAAGGCCTGCTTCGCCCAGGCGTCGGGGCTGAGCCCGTCGAAGGACTTGACGAACACGACGTGGAGATCGAGACCGTCCTCGCTCTTCAACTCGTCGATGCTCTGTTGCACCTTGCCGGTGTCGCCGCCCAGCACCCCTGCGGTGTCGGCGATCGGTCCCCGCACCGCGGAGGGCGGCTCGGCCCAGGCACCCCCGGCGAACCCCCCGACTGCGAGCGCGACTCCCAGCCCCGCCACGGCGCTCGCCCGCGTGACCACACGCCGAGCCGTCGCAGATGGCGTCCTGACCCCTCGTTCGTTACCCACGTCACGATCCTCCCCGGCCCGGGCCGGGGACGCAACGCCGACGCCGAGGAGCGGGTGGGGCGGCCGGGACGCCTCGTCACCGGCCACCGGCACGAAGCGGGAGGGTCACCGGCCGCACCGGCCCGTTGTCACCGCGGCCGCGGGCGCGCGATCTGCGCCGTCGGCGGCGGGGGCGTGAGCCGACGCGAGCGGGGGCTCCCGCATCGTGTCAGCCGGCCACCTGGGGTCGGGTCCCTCGCGTCGGGCCCCCGCGTCGGGTCGGACCGGGTGCGGGCGACGGCCCGACGCGCCAGACGCGGCCGCGCCCGGCGGACCGCGGCCCAGTGCGGCCGGGAGGCGGTGCGGACCTCAGGGGCGGGAGTCGCCGGATCGGGTGAGGAAGGCGAACAGCAGGGCGACCGCGAGTGCGAGCGCCGATTCCGGGACGCCGACGACGGCGAGGAACACGACGGCGAGCGTGACGTCGGGGCCGCGAAGCAGGACCCGGACGAGTCCGACCGGGATCGCCCCCATCGGCGTCATCGCCACCTCACCGGCAGCCAGTCCGGCGGAACCCTGCGGGGCGCTGCGCAGCACGCCGGCGCACGTGCCGATGACGAGCGCCGCCGTCGTCGCCACCGACAGCCCGAGGAGGGCGCCGACGACCGCGAGCCATGTGCTCGCCACCAACGCCGGGGCCACGAGGTAGGCGGCCCGGACGAGGGGGTCGCGGGCCGGGAGCAGTCGGTGCAGCGCGCTCGAACGTGTCCACCATCGCAGCCCGCTCGCCGCGCCGCCGGCGAGGACGACGGCGAGGACCGCGGTGACGATCAGTGCGGCGGTCCGGCCGAACAGCGCACCGGTGACGACCGGCACCGGCACGGCGGCGACCGCCGCGAGCACCGGGGTGCGGGCCCGTCGCAGGCGCCGCAGATCGGCGGCGACGACGGGTCGGAGCCCGTGGCCTCGCAGGCGCCGGGAACCGAAGCGTCCGCGCCTGGCGAGGGTGCGCACGGCTCCGAGCTCCGCGATCGCCCCGCCCTCGAGCATGAGCAGGCTGGAGGTGAGCGCCTGGGCGGCGTCCCCGCCGCGCTGCAGTTCCGTCATCGACAGTCGTCGCGCCCGGGCGGGGACTCCGAGCCACCCGACGACGGTGAGCAGGGCCGCGCCGGCGGCGACGCCGAGGAGGGTCCCCGCGACGGTGTCGCCGTGCCTGCCGGTACCCGCACCCGCCACGCCGGGCAGGGCGGCGAGGAGGACCGCGGACCACGGCCCGAGGACGGCGACGAGGGCCGCGACCCCGAGGGTGATCAGACAGCCCGCACCGACCGACCACCACCGCGCGCCGCACGGACCTGCCCCCGTCGACTCGGGGGGTCTGGGCGAGCGCGGCGAGGACGACGATCGCGGCCCCGAGCGTGAGTCCCGCGAGGGTGCCGGCGAGCAGGAGGAGCGGGGCGGGCCGCCCCGAGCCGAGGGCGGCCATCGACAGGGCACCGGCGAGGCCGCCGACGAAGGCGCTCACGCCGGTGACCGCCGCGAGGGGACCCCGGACGGCGAGCGCCCGATCGCCGGGGGCGGCGCCGAACCACGACCGTCGCGCCCCGGAGAGGCCCATCGGGCCGACCGCGCGGGCGGCGAGCGCGAGCCCGCCGCCGGCCGCGAGGGCGACGGCCGACGCGACGACGACCGCCGCGGCACCCTGCGGCGTCTGCGCACAGCCCGGCCCGTGGCACCCCACGGCGAACACCTTCGCGACGAGCGAGCCGCTCATCGCGAGCACGATGACGACGCCGATGACGATGCTGTAGATCGTGCCGAAGCGGGAGTCGCCCCTCGCCCGTGCGTGGCTGCCCCGGGCCTCGGCGAGGGCATCGAGGGCGTCGAGGGTCCACGCCCGGCGTTCCCGCAGGTCGGGGAGCTCAGTCAGGTCGTCGGACGGCGTGGTGGGCGACGCGGGCGAGGGGGAGGGCGGTGGCGCGGCGCCGTCGGCGGGGCTCACGATCCTGCGCCCGAGCGGCCCGGAACGCCCTCGCCGGCCGCCGCGTCCGGTCGGCCCAGACGGTCGCCACCGGCCGCACCACCCGCGGCGTCATCGCGGGGTGCGTTCTCGTCGGGCGCCTCGATCGGCACGATGCGTCCGCCGCATGCCTGCACGAGCGTCGCGTCGTGACTCGCCATGACGACGGTGGCGCCGCGGGCGGCGGCCTCGGCGAGGTAGCCGGCGAGCCACGCGCGACCGGCCTCGTCGAGGCGTTGCTCGGGTTCGTCGAGGACCACGAGGTCGAACGGACGCACGAGCGTGGTCGCGAGGCCGAGGCGGCGGCGTTGCCCGGAGCTGAGGGTGCCGGGGACCTGGTCGCCGACGTGGTCGAGGCGGAGCGCGGTGAGGGCGTCGTCGACGATCGTGTCGTTCGTGTCGTCGCCGTGCGCGCGGGCGAGGAGGTCGAGGTGCTCCCAGGCGGTGAGGTCGGGGAACCAGGCGAGGTCGTCCAGCACGGTCGCGACCCGGCGGCGGACCGCGGGATCGCGTTCGTCGTAGGGCCTCCCGTCGAGGAGGACCTCGCCGTCGTCGGGGGTCTCGGTACCGACGAGGCACCGCAGGAGAGTCGTCTTGCCCGCGCCGTTCCCCCCGACGAGGGCGACGATCTCGCCGGCCCGCGCCTCCAGTTCCACGTCGTGGAGGATGCGCCGGCCGGCGTAGGACTTGCTGAGGCCGCGGACCACGAGCCGCACCGGGGAGGAACTCACCCGGTCACGGTACGCGCCGCGTCGGTGCCGTCGCCGCCGTCGCCTCAGGCGGCGACGGCGAGCACTCGATCGGGCTCGAGGCTCAGGAGGCCATCGAGCCGATCATCCCGGTGAAGTACGGGATGAGCCAGAACGCCCACACCCCGACGGAGAACTTGTGGAACGCGTCGCGCTCGTTCTCCCGGTCACGCACGAGGACGACGACGGCCCAGACGAGGTGGACGGCCATGATGAGCAGCGCGGCGGCCCCGGTGACCGCCATGATCTGGTTGAGCATGCCCGCCGTGCCGGTGGTGTCGAGCCCGCCCGCCGCGGCGATGCGGCTCATGATCGTCGTGCCCGCGACGTCGAAGGTGAGGCCGAGGGCGAAGAACACCGCGTGCAGCCAGGTGAGGGTGCCGTGGCGGCGCTCGGCCCACACCCCGACCGTGTAGAAGACGAGCGCGAGGGTGATGAGGACGATGGCTGATGACAACATGCCTCCAGCCTCGTGCGGGGACCTCCCCCGCCACATCGCCCGCCGGATGGGTCCGGCCTCCATCGAACGATTGATCCCACCTGTCGGTACCCGCACCGAGGCTCCCGGGCGCCCGGCATGCTGGACCGCATGGACCCCAGGGACGACGAGGCGCGCGGCGTCGGTACCGGCGTCGGCGAGGTGCCCCGGGGTGGCCCGCCCGAGATCGAGGTGCGGGAACTCGCCGGGCGGGAGGCCGCGGAGGCCGTGACCCACCTCCTCGCGGCGGTCTGGGGAACGCCCTACGAGTCGGCGCCGATCCCCGGTGACGTCGTCGCCTCGGTCGCCACCTGGGGCGGATGCCTGCTCGGCGCGTACGTCGACGGCGAGCTCGTCGGCGCGACCGTGGGGATCGCCGCGGCGCCGAACTCCGCGACGCTCGCCTCGCTCATCGCCGGGGTCCTGCCGCACGCCAAGGGTCTCGGCGTCGGCCGCGCGCTCAAGACGGCACAACGCGAGTGGGCGGCCGCGCGAGGCGTCACCGCGATCGAGTGGACCTACGACCCCCTCGTCCGGCGCAACGCCCATTTCAACCTCGTGCGGCTCGGTGCCGACATCACGAGCTACCACGTCGAGCACTACCCGCCGATCCCCGACGGCATCAACGACGGCGATCCCACCGACCGCCTCCTCGCCCGATGGGACGTGCGCGACGCCGCGCCCCGCACCCCCGCGGAGGCGGACGACCTCCTCGCCGGCGGGGCGACGCTCGTGCTCGAGGAGGGTGACGACGGAGGACCGCTGCGCCACGGCGCTCCCGGGCAGGGATTGTGGCTGGTGGGCACGCCGAGAGACGTCGAGTCCCTCCGCTCCGCCGACCGTGCCGCCTCCCTCGACTGGCGGTTCGCGATGCGGGAGGTCTTCCTCGACGCGTGCGCGCAGGGGCGTCGCGTCGTCGGCTTCACGCGCTCCGGGGCCTACGTGCTCGCCCTCGCCGCACCGGACGTCCGGGACGTCGCCGCCCCTGCTGCCCACGCCCCCGAATCCGTCGGGACCGCCCAGGTCCCCACCACCCCCGACGCCGCCCCGCACGCCACCGGACAGGAAGGACCCCGCTGAGATGCGCCCGTTCGAGGTCGAACTCCGCCGCGCCGCCCTGAGGCTCGTCCGTCCGTTCCGAACCTCGCGCGGGGCGGAGACCGACAAGCACGTCCTCCTGCTGCAGTGGCGGACCGAGGGCCCGCACGGCCCGGTGAGCGGCTGGGCCGAATGCGGCGCCGACCCTGAACCGACGTACTACCCCGAGTACATCGACACGGTGACCCGGGCACTCGTCGACGTCCTCGTCCCGATGGCGAGGGAGGTCGCCGCCGCGGACGGCCCGTTCCTGCCCCGGCTGCGCACGGCCCTCGACGACGTCCCCGGCATGCCGCTCGCCAAGGCCGCGCTAGAGAGCGCCGCCCTCGACGCCGAACTCCGCGCCGCCGGCATGCCCCTGTCGACCTATCTCGGCGGACACCGCGACCGGATCCCCGTCGGCGTCTCCGTCGGCATCGCCGATTCGATCGACGACCTCCTCGACTGGGTCGGCGGGTACCTCGAGGACGGCTACCACCGCGTCAAACTCAAGGTGAGACCCGGGTGGGACGTCGAGCCCGTCCGCGCGGTGCGCGAGGCGTTCGGCGACGCCCTGCCCCTGCAGGTCGACGCCAACCAGGCCTACCGGACGAGCGACATCCCCCACCTGCTCACGTTCGAGAGGTTCGGCCTGCTGCTCATCGAGCAGCCGTTCCCCGCGGACGACCTGCTCGCCCACGCCCGGCTGGCCGCCGACCTGCGCACCCCCGTCTGCCTCGACGAATCGATCACCTCACTCGGGTCGGCGGCGGCGGCCATCGCCCTTCGCGCCACCGACGCGATCAACATCAAGCCCGCTCGGGTCGGCGGCTACCTCACCGCCCGGTCGATCCATGACCTCGCCGCCGCGCACGGCATCCCCTGCTTCTGCGGCGGGATGCTCGAGACCGGCGTCGGGCGGGCGATGAACCTCGCTCTGGCGGGACTTCCGAACTTCACGCTCCCCGGCGACATCTCGGCGACGTCGCGCTACTTCGCGCAGGACATCACCCAGTCCTTCGAGCTCGTCGACTCCTGCCTCGTGCCTCCGACCGGCCCCGGGAGCGGCGCGGACGTCGACCTCGACGCGGTGGAGGAGGTCACCTCCACCCGGATCACGTGCTGACTGCTCATCGACCGTCCACCGACCGTCCGCCGACCCCCGCGCACCGTCCGCCGTCGTGGCCCACCGCACGCCGGGAGGCCCCGCCCCGATGGGACCGAAGTCCCACCGCGGACTTAGAGTGACAGCGACACCACGACATCAGGAGGCAACATGAGCCGCACGGCCCGCATCGAACTCGATGGCACGTCGTACGAATACCCTGTGGTCGAGGGCACCGAGCACGAACTGGCCATCGACATCAGCAAGCTCCGGGCCGACACCGGGTACATCACCCTCGACGACGGATACGGGAACACCGGATCCTGCAAGTCCGCGATCACCTACATCGACGGCGACCAGGGCATCCTGCATTACCGCGGTATCCCGATCGAGCAACTCGCCGAGAAGAGCACCTTCATCGAGTCCGCCTACCTCGTCATCTTCGGGCACCTGCCCACCATCGAGGAGCGTGACCGCTTCGCGGGCCTCCTCACGGAGAACGCGATGATCGACGAGAGCATGAAGAAGCACTTCGACGCGTTCCCGCAGCAGACCCACCCCATGGCGATCACCTCGGCGATGGTCAACCTCGTCAGCGGTTACGAGCCCGAGGACACGATCATCAACTCCGAGGAGGAGTTCGAGCAGGCCGCCGCCAAGCTCATGAGCAAGGTGCGCACCATCGCCGCCGCGGCCTACAAGGCCTCCATCGGCGAACCGATCGTGTACCCCCGTTACGACCTGCGGTACGCCGAGAACTTCCTGCACATGATGTTCACGAAGCCGTACCTGCCGTACGAGCCGACTCCGGCCGTGTCGCACGCGCTCAACCTGTTCCTCCTCCTGCACGCCGACCACGAGCAGAACTGCTCCACCTCCACGGTGCGCATGGTCGCCTCCAGCCAGGCGAACATCTACGCGTCGTGTTCCGCGGGCGTCAACGCCCTCTGGGGTCCGCGTCACGGTGGCGCCAACCAGGCCGTCATCGAGATGCTCGAGCAGATCCGCGCCTCCGACATGGACGTCAAGGAGTACGTGAAGAAGGTCAAGAACAAGGAAGACGGGATCAAGCTCATGGGCTTCGGTCATCGCGTCTACCGCAACTTCGACCCGCGCTCCAAGATCCTCCGCACGGCGGCGGACGAGATGTTCGATGAGCTCGACATCCACGACCCGCTGCTCGACATCGCGCGCGAGCTCGCCGACGCGGCGCTCTCGGACGACTACTTCATCGAGCGCAAGCTCTACCCGAACGTCGACTTCTACTCGGGCATGATCCTGCGCGCCATGGGCGTCCCGCTCAACATGTTCACGGTGATGTTCGCCATCGGTCGTATGCCGGGCTGGATCGCGAACTGGAAGGAGATCCACGACGACCCCAAGGGTCGGATCTACCGTCCGCGCCAGGTCTACGTCGGCCCCACCGACCAGCACTGGGTGCCGCGCGAAGAGCGCTGAGCACGCGGACTCCCGCATTTCCGACAGAGCCGGGCGACCCCCTCGACGGGGCGCCCGGTTTCGTCGTCTGCGGGTAGGCAGGTGGGTGCGGTGCGGAGGCCTGCTCTCCCGGGGCCCGGTGATCGGGAGCGCCGGAGGTCCCACGTGCGAGAGCCGGGTGCGGTGGCGGGGCCTCAGGTGCGGTAGCGCACGAACGCCGGGGCGAGGGCCGCCGCGAGGACGACCCCGACGACGGTGAGGATCCCGCCGCCGACGATCGTCCAGCCCGCCCCGATCACGGGGGCCGCGGCGCCGTGTGCCACGTCAGCGAGCCGCGGTCCGCCGGCGACGACGACGATGAACACGCCCTGGAGGCGGCCCCGGACCGCGTCGGAGGCCGAGGCCTGGAGCATGCTCTGCCGGAACGCCGCCGAGGCCATGTCCGCGGCGCCGCCGATCGCGAGCCCGACCGCGGCGAGGGCGAGCAGACCGGCGGAGGGGCCGTCGGCGAGGAGGACGGCGACCCCCAGCAGGGTCACGGCCCCACCCCAGACGACGATCGAGACGACGACCGCGAGGCCCTGCCGCCGCACCCGTGACACCCAGCCCGAGACGACCCCGCCG
The DNA here is from genome assembly GCF_032060985.1 of Mobilicoccus sp. Lineage (NCBI taxonomy): Bacteria > Bacillati > Actinomycetota > Actinomycetes > Micrococcales > Dermatophilaceae > Mobilicoccus > Mobilicoccus sp. Next base: position 45,556 of record NZ_DAMBGD010000013.1, on the reverse strand, counting down.
AGGACGACGCCGACGGGCATCGCGGCGAAGAGCACGGCGTAGGCGAGGCCGCCACCGGGTGGGCCGCCGAAGGAGACGTGGGCCACCTCGGGGAAGAGGGCCCGCGGCATCCCGAAGAACATCGCGATGAGGTCCACGACGAACGACATCCGCAGGACGGGATGGCCGCTGAGGTAGCGGAACCCGTCGACGACCGACTGCAGGCCCGGCCGTCCGACCGCCCCCTCGACCGGGAGCGGCGGCAGCGACGTGACGGCCCACAGGGTCGCGAACAACGTGATCGTGTCGATGAGGTAGAGCCAGGACAACCCGATGACGGGGATGAGGACACCCCCGAGGAGGGGCCCGACGATGGCGCCGGCGCCGAACAGCGTCATCGAGAGGGAGTTCGCCGCCGGCAGCAGGTCGGCGTCGAGGATCTTGGGCAGGACGGCGCTGCGGGTGGGCTGGTTGACGGCGAAGAACGCCTGCTGGACGGCGAACAGCGACAACAGCAGCCACACGTTGCGGTTGCCGGCGATCGCCTGGGCGAAGAACGCGGCGGTCGTGAGGATGAGACCCCATGTCGTGACGGTGAGCAGGCGGCGGCGGTCCATCGCGTCGGCGAGTGCGCCGCCGTACAGCCCGAACACGACGAGCGGGACGAGCCCGAAGAGGCCGGTGAGTCCGACGTACGCGGACGAGCCGGTGATGACGTAGATCTGTGCGGGCACCGCGACGATCGTCAGTTGGGCCCCGATGACCGTGGCGATGTTGGCCGTCCACAACCGCCGGAAGTACGGGTTCTTCAGGGGGCGGGTGTCGGCGAGGTGAGCCCGCAGCGGCATCGGGCCGATCAGCCCCCCACCGGCGGAGGGCTCGACGGCACGGCGACGAGCGGGATGTCGTGCTCGGTGGCCCAGCGCTCCCACTCGGCGGCCGGACGGGTGGCGAACGCGGCCGTGAAGTCCTCCGCGGAGCCGTCGACGTCGAGCGCGGCGAGGGTGCGCCGGAGGAAGTGGGGTTCGAGGGCGGCGAGCGCGACGAAGCCGTCGGCGGCGGCGTAGACGGCGTACGCGGGGTAGCCGCCGCCGAGGAACCCGCCGGGGGCGGTGAGGCCATGGCGGGAGGCCGCGGCGAAGTCGTGAGCGGCGTCGGAGAGGGCGACCTCACGGCGGCATCCGGTCCCCGTCGCATCCCGGAGCCGGAGCGCGACGAGCGCCTCGGAGACGGCACGTTCGGCGCCGCCGAGGTCGGCGATGAGCGTGGCGGGAAGGGCGGGCGGACGGAGGAGACCCTCGACCGCTTCGTAGGTGAGGTCGTGCCCGGCGATCTCGGCGTCGGCGCCGGGGTGTCCGACGATGTCGACCTGGACGAGACGCGGGTACCGGGCGTGGAGGGTGTCGAAGTCGATGCCGAGTCGTCGCAGGGCGGAGGGGCGGGAGGAGGTGAGCAGCACGTCGGTCTCGGCGAGCAAGGCGCCGAGACGGTCCCGCGGCTCGTCCTGTTTGAGGTCGAGGGTGCACAGGTCCTGGCCTTCGTGCAGCGCCTCGAACCACGTGTCGGAGTACTGCGCCAGGGGGTCGCCGGACGGCGGCAAGACGGTCGTGACGTGCGCCCCGAGTTCCTGCAGACGCCGGGCGGCCACCGGCCCGGGGACGTTCAGCGCGACGGTGACGACCCGCACCCCGGCCAGGGGTGTGGCCTCGGAGGCGGCGAGCCCCGCCACGGATTCGACGGCGGACCCCGCGGCGAGCGCAGTCGTGGGGTCCGCACCGCCGTCCGCGGTGGACACGTCGGCGGAGGGCGCACCCACGCCGGCGGCCATCTGCGCGCGGAGGGTCTCCGGGCTCTGATTCATCGGTGACTCCTGCATCGGCGTGGGACTCATCGCCGTTCCTCGTCGTTCCACAGTGCGGCCGTCGCCTCGGAGAGGGCGAACGCCTGACGTCCGTCGCCGGTGCCTGCGAGCCAGGCCGTGTGGATCGGTTCGAGGCGGCGCCAGTCGTCGTCGGTCATCGCGTACCAGGCGGTGTCGCGGTTGCGACCCTTGTAGACGAGGGCGTTGCGCCAGGTGCCCTCGTACCGGAATCCGAGGCGCAGGGCCGCCGACCGCGACGGGGCGTTGAGGTCGTCGCACTTCCACTCGTACCGCCGGAACCCGGAGGCGAAGACGTGCCGGGTGAACAGGGTCATGGCCTCGGTGGCTGCGGGGCTGCGCCGCAGCCGGGTGCCGTAGCTGATCGCGCCGATCTCGACCGATCCGAGCGCCGGTCGAACGCGCAGATAGCTCGCCATGCCCAGGACGACGCCCTCCGGGTCCGTGATGACGTGGGGCGACCAACCGGGGGACGAGAGGTAGCCCTCGACGATCGCGCGCATGTTGTCGACGGAGGTCGGCGGCTCGGGGCCGAGGTAGGTCCACTGGGCCCGGTCGGGGCCGAGGGCCTCCCACAAGCCGGCAGCGTGCTCGGGCAGCAGCGGTGCGACGGCGACGTCACGGCCCGTCGTCGTGAGGGGGGTGAGCGCCGTGGGGGGTGACCACGACACGGGCCGCCCGACGGGCTGCCCGAACTCGTCCATGCGCGCCATGCGCGCCATCCTGTCAGACGCACCGCCACCTGCGCCTCGACATCACCGGGGTCAGATCCCGGGCGGGGCCGCAGGAGTTCGGGGCCGGGGCTGCAACCGCGCCGTGCGCTGCTCGCGGGTCAGGTGTCCGTCATCCACGGCGTCGTTCCTCGACCAGTCGTTCGCGGGTGACCTCGATCTCGCCACCCATGCCGACGCCGGCGAGTTTCCCCTCGATCGACGGATGCGCGACCTCGTCGACCTCGTAGGTGAACTCGGCGTAGTCGACGGTGCCGTTCCGGACCTCGGCTGAGTCCGGGCCGGCGCCCCACGTCTCGGTGACGAGATTCAGCGAGCGTTGCGCCGGGGATTTCTCGTCGAGCAGCCCGGCTCCGCGGGAGGCCTGGGCGAGGCCCATCTCGAACCGGCGCGCCTCCGCCGGTGTGAGCAGGCGCGCCCACCGCTTCTCGTACCGGTTCGACCCCTCGGTCGGGGTCGAACGGCTCGTGAGCACGAGGACACTCTGGCCGTCGGCGGCGTGACGCACCCGCGCCTCCACCTCACCCACCGACCCGTAGGTCTTCTGGTGGACCGTGCCCTTGTCGAAGGCGGGGTGCCCGGCCTCCCACCGACCGGCGAGGGTGAGCGCCGACTCCCGGCTCCCATCCCTGCCCCACTGCGACCGGGTCCGCGCGAGGACGCTCCCCTCGATCCCCAGGGCGCCGACCTCGTTGCCGGTCTTGACCGTCGGCGCAGGCCCGCCGTGGGCCACCGCCGACGCCGCGAGCCGCGCCTCCCCGGTGATGCCGACCACGTCGGGTCTCATCTTTCTCAGCGCACCCGGACCTCGGGTGGCCAGGGCCACGCCGAACGCCAGCGCCGTGCGCTCCGCCTCGGCCCTGGTCGCTGAGTACCAGAGCAGGTCCGAGCCGACGGCGACGCCGAGCTCTGCCGACGCGCTCGGGAGCATCTCCAGGGCGTCCTTGCCTGCGCCGACCTGGAGTTCCGCGATCGGGGGTTCCACGACGACCCCCGCGGACCCGGTGGCCGTGAGACGCGTGGCCCATCGTCCGTCGGAGAGCTGGGACTGCTCCACCCGGTAGGTCACACCGCCCTTGACGATCTCGAACTGTCCCGTGGCCGTGGCTCCGTAGACGTCCCGACCGACCACGACCGGTCCGTACGCATCGGCGCCCGGCCGAGGGATCGCCCCGGGCGGAGCGAGTCGTCCGATGGCCGTCGCCGCCCCGGCGGTGGCCTCCGAGACCTTCTCCTTCAGCGAGGTCGCCTCCTGGAGGAGGACGTCGAACTCGTGGCGTAGCGCCTGGACCTGCGGGTCGTTGCCGGCTTGATACCTGGGCCAGGGCGTGGGGGTGGCCAGATTCAGCTCGTCGGCCGCCGACACGGCCAGCGCGGTGCGCTCCTGCAGCCGCTGCCACGCCCGCTCGGCGGTGGCGCGGACGAGGTCCATGCGGCGCATCGCGTACTCGATCGTGGTGGCGCAACGGTCGAGTTCACGCTCCAGACCGGAGAACGCCTCGTGCGCCGAGGCGAGCATCGGGCGGTACGCCGTGCGGGAGCGCCGGTAGGCCTCGGCCTCCGAGCCCGACCAACTCGCCGCGGCGGCACCCACGAGCCTGCCGTCCCACTCCCGTGCCTGCTCGGCCAGGGTGCGAGAGGTGCGCGCGGCGGCGCGCATCACCTCGGGCCGCACCTCGATCGTGAACCGCTCCCGAGGAAACGGCGCGACGGTGCTGATCGGCGCGCCGGCACCGGTCGGGACGTGGAACACCGCACCGGGGCCCCCGTTCGGGCCGGCGGATTCGCGTCGGGCGGGCCGTGCGCCCGGCGGTGACGACGACTCGCGGCCCACCCCAGCCGTCGCCGTCCTCACCACGGCCGCACGCCCCTCACGCCGTTCCACATCGACGCCGAGGAGGCGTCCGCGCCCTCGATCGCCCCGGAGGCGGCGCTCACCGACGTCGCGAGGCTCGACAACGACATCGACCAGCGCGACAGCGAGGTCTCCCACGTACTCCGGAACCGGGCCGCGGCGTCCTCCACCGCGCGGGCGTCGACCCCGACGCCCTGGAGTGGACGGGTGCGCGTGGCGCCCGCCGCGTGCGCGACCTCGGTCAACGTGCGTGCGGTCGCACGCAGGTCGTCGGTGTCCGCCGCGAACGCGGCGTCCCCGCCCGCGATGTCGTTGCTGCTCATGTCTGCCCCCCGTGTCGTCGTCGGGACACCAGTCCACCGCGACACGTCGGGCCGTGAACCCATCGGCGACGCGCTGTGGACGACCGGCGCGGCGCGATCAGGGGTGTGGACGGCGCCTCAGCGGCGCTCCGCCGTGATCAACGCCGACAGCCGCTCCACGGCCGCCTCGAACTCCGCCCAACTGACGCCTCGGTCCTCCGGGCGCAGGTCGACGTGGATGGACCCGCCGGGCTCGATCTCGGCGAACGCGACCTCCGAGACGTCCTCCGCGCCCTGCTGGCGCAGCGCCTCCCGCAACTCCGTGCGGGTGATGCCCAGGCGGCGCAGATCCGCGTCGATGACGGCCCCGTCCCTCACCAACGACGTCGGCGTGCCCTCCAGGAGCCACCGCACGCGCGGGCTGCGGTCCGCCCAGCGGTCCAGCACGGCGTTGACGAGGACGAGCACGGTCGCACCGATGAGACCGCCGGTGAGGGTGACGTCGTTGCCGATGATCGCGTTCTGCACGACGTTGGAGAGCAACAGCACGACGACGAGGTCGAGGTTGTTCATCTGCGCCATCAATCGCTTCCCGGCAACGCGGATGAGGACGGCGATGCCGAGATACACGAGCACGGTGCGCACGATCTTCTCCGCCACGGACACGTCCATGACGAACAGGTCGGGCAGAAGCGGATCAACGGCGCCGGTGACGAGGGAGGTGACCGGGGCGAGGGCGGCAGCGGCGGTGAGGGACATCGGGACTCCTGGATCCTCGGGCGCCCGACCCACCGCTCGCGGGCCGGTCTCGCCGACCCGAGGAACCCTAGACGAGGCTCAGACGGCGAAACCGGGGCTCGTGCGCCCCAACCATTCGAGCGAGGGCGCGATGTAGGGCTCCCAGACCTCGGCCCGGTGGGCGCCGGAGGACAGCACGGTCGGGGTGAGGGACATCGGCGGCCGGGCGGCCGCGGCGAGGGCCTGGCTCGTGCGTCCGGAGAGCTTGTCGACGGTCGACGTCAGCGTCCACAGGGCCACCGCCGGCGGGGCGCTCCGAGCGAGGGCGACGAGGTCGTACCGGCGACCGGCCGGGCTGTCGGGGGTGAACGGGATGTACGGCGGATCGAGAGCGGGGTAGGCGTACCCACCGAGGGAGATCGCCGCGCTGTAGGTGTGCGGGTGCAGCATCGTCGACATCAGGGCGCACCAACCCCCGGCGCTGTACCCCATCGAGGCCCACGACTCCCGGTTCGAGCCGACGCGGAAGTTCTCGTACACCCAGGCGGGGACGTCGGTCGTCATCCAGGTCTCGATGGCCGGGTCGCCGGGACGTCCGCCGTCGACGCACTCGGTGTCGAGGCGATCCGGCGCCCAGTGCGGGATGACGAGAAGCGGGAGGGCGATCCTGCCCCGCTCGTGGAGGCGGTGGAGCACAGCGTCCATGTGGAACACGGTGAACGTCGCGAGCGGCGCCGGCAGGTAGCCGTGCGAGATCTCGATCACCGGGAACTGGGCCGCCGGCTGCTGGTCGTAGGCCGGGGGGAACCACACGGTGACCTGCCCGGTGACGCCGCTGGACCGGCCGGGAACGGAGATCGTCTGATAGCCGCCGTAACTCGTCTTCGTGAGCTGCAGGGGCAGGTGGCCTCGGCCACTCGTGGAGAGCGCTGCGAGCGGGCTCGGCCCCGTGGGCGTCCGCGCGGCCTGCGCCGCCGCGGCTCCCCGAGTGGCCTGCGCCGGCACGACCTCCTGCCCGACGAGGTCGCTCCACACGTCCGACCACGACCCGTACCACCCGTACTGGGCGTTGATCGGCACGAGGACGTTGAGAACCGCGAGAACCATGACGACGAGCAGCCCGACGACGCGACGAAGGACGCCGAGGACGGTGTTGCGGCCGGCGGCGTTCCACCGCACGACGATCCACACGAAGGCGACGAACAGCGCCACCCTCACGAGGATGACGAAACCGCTGCTGGTGATGCTCAACATGGCGCTCCGTTCGACGGACGCGAGGATGCGCTTCCGACCTGTGCCTCACCTGGGCGATCGCCGGAGGTTGTCCTCATCCGCTCCGCTGGTCGACCGTCACGGCACCCGGGCCCCACCGGGACGAGCCTGGGCCCCGGCGGCGCGCTCTCGGGTCGAGGCCGGGCACGGTCAGGGCGGCGGCCCCTTCAGTCGACGAGCGAGCGTTCGCGGATCGACGCGCGCCCGGCCTCCTACTTCGGGCTCTGCGACAGCCCGGAGCACTGGATCGCCTGCTCGTTGAGGCGGTCGAGGCGGGGCCGGGAGTCGACGGCCTTCTGCGGCACCCCCGCATTGGAGATGAGCTTGGGCGACCACGTGTACGCCGTGACGAGGGAGGGCCCCGAGGAGCGGTCCGGCTCCTGCGCGCGGCCTCGTTCCCGTGCACGATTCGCATCGACGGTCACCGTGAGCACACCCGAGGACTTCGACGCGAGGCTCGTGTTGTACCAGACGAAGTTGCCGGTGCCGTACCCGACGAAGGCCCGGCCCTTCCAGCCCGAGCCCTGCGGTCGGTGGGCGTGGGTACCGACGATGACGTCGACCCCGGCCTCCTCGAGGATCCGCGCGGACTCCACCTGGCGTTCGTTGGGGCAGTTCGACCCCTCGGTGCCCCAGTGCAGGAACGCCACGACGACGTCGTGCGTCGCCACCGTCTCCTTGGCCGCCTGGGTGAACCGCTCACGGCGGATGTTCTGGGCGACGCCGGGAGAATCGGGGCCCGCCGACCAGTTGGCGTAGGTCTCCTCGGGGACCTCCATCGAGGAGATCACCCCGACCCGCACCCCCTTCACCATCGCCGTGAGGGGTTCGTACGCCTCCTTCTCGTTCGCCCCGAACCCGACGACCGGGATGGGGCTCGTGCGGATGGCCGCCAGGGTGTCCTCCACACCCTGGCGGCCGTAGTCGGCGGCGTGGTTGTTCGCCATCGTCACCGCATCGACCCCACCGGCGGCGAGCTTGTCGAGCGCCTTCGCCGGAGCGCGGAAGGTGTACGACTTGGCGGCCGCCTGGCCACGCTCGGTGATCGCCGTCTCGAGGTTGACCATGGAGAAGTCGGCCGACGCGAGTTCGGGGAGGCGACCGCCCCACGTCTCGTCCGAGTCCTGGAGCAGCGCGGCGACCTGGCGTTCGAAGTGGACGTCACCGGCGAACGCGAGGGTGATGGCGTCGGGGTTCGCCGGGGTCGACGCCGCTCCGTCGGGTGATCCCGGGGTCGACGGCGCCGAGGCCGCCGCGGCGGGGGTGACGACGTGCGAGCCCTCCGGGAGGTTCGCCTCCTGCCCGTCGTCCGCGCCCCCGCATCCGGCGAGCAGCAGTGCGGCGGCGACGGCGATCGGCGTCATCGCCCGTCGGCGTCCACCCGCATCGCAGCGCGGGTCCGGCGTTCGGTGCGTGCGCGCGTCGTCGATCGTCGGGGCCCCCGAGGCAGTCGTCATGGCCGCAGCGTAGGTCAGCCGACACCCCCCGCGCCGTAGGCCGACCCGAAGCGGCGGAATAGCCTGACGAGCATGGAATTCCGATACCTCGGCGACAGCGGGCTCAAGATCAGCGAGATCACCTACGGCAACTGGCTCACCCACGGCAGCCAGATCGAGAACGAGCAGGCGCGCCGGTGCGTCCGCAAGGCCCTCGACCTGGGCATCTCGACGTTCGACACCGCCGACGTCTACGCGAACACCGCCGCCGAGACCGTCCTCGGCGAGGCGCTCCAGGGCGAGCGACGCGAGTCCCTGGAGATCTTCACGAAGGTCTACTGGCCCACCGGCCCCCGCGGTCACAACGACACCGGCCTCTCGCGCAAGCACATCATGGAGTCGATCGACGGATCGCTCACCCGCCTGCAGACCGACTACGTCGACCTCTACCAGGCGCACCGCTACGACGTGGAGACCCCGCTCGAGGAGACGATGCAGGCGTTCGCCGACGTCGTGCGCGCCGGCAAGGCCCTCTACATCGGCGTGAGCGAGTGGACCGCCGACCAGATCCGCGCCGGCCACGCCATGGCGAAGGACCTCGGGATCCAGCTCATCAGCAGCCAGCCGCAGTACTCGATGCTGTGGCGCGTCATCGACGAGGAGGTCGTGCCCACCTGCCGTGAGCTCGGCATCTCCCAGATCGTGTGGAGCCCCATGGCGCAGGGCGTGCTCTCGGGCAAGTACGCGCCAGGGCAGCAGCCCACCGAGGGCACCCGCGCCGCCCACGCCGAGGCCGGGGGCGCCATGGGCGACTTCATGAAGGACGACGTCCTCGCCGCCGTCCAGAAGCTCGCGCCCGTCGCCGACGACGCGGGCCTGTCGATGGCGACCCTCGCGATCGCCTGGGTCCTGCAGAACGACAACGTCGCCGCGGCACTCGTCGGCGCCTCCCGTCCCGAGCAGCTCGAGGAGAACGTCAAGGCCGTCGGCGTCCGGCTCGACGACGAGATCATGCGCCGCATCGACGAGGCCCTCGGCGACGTCGTCCAGCGCGACCCCGGCCAGACCGCCGCCCGCTCCCCCAAGGGCCGCGCCGTCTGAGCCGCTGGATGGCAGGGCCCTCGCGGGCGACCGCGCGCGGCCTTGCCGTCCGACGGCGATGACGACCCCGCCCCGGTCACACGCCTGCCCCGGGCCTCACCCCGGTGCAGAGGCCCCCGACCCGCACCCCGCACCGCCACCGTTCTTGGTGGACCGGGTGGACAGGGTGGACGTCAGACCCCGGCGGCGAGCCTGGCCGCGAGGCCGCTCGCCCGCCGCGCTCGGCGGTGGAGGGCCGCGCGGATGGTGTCCTCGTCGCCGACGAGGGTCACGGACCGCCTGGCACGCGTCACCGCGGTATAGAGCAGCTCCCGTGTGAGCAGCGGTGAGTCGCCGGGCGGGAGGATGACGGTGATGTCGTCGGCCTCGCTGCCCTGGGCCTTGTGGACGGTCATCGCGTGCATCGTGTCGACGTCCGAAAGACGCGTGGCCGCGAGGATCATCGGTCCGCCCGCCGCGGCGAGGACCGCCCGCGGTGGCGCACCGACCTCCTCGGGGGCGAGGACCACCCCGGTGTCGCCGTTGTACAACCCGAGGGTGTGGTCGTTCGTCGTGACGAGCAGCGGGCGGCCGACGTACATGACGTCGTAGAGCGGGTCTGCCGTCTCCTCGGTGAGCCACGACTCGACACGCCTGTTCCACGTGCGCACGCCGTGGGGCCCCGACCGGTGGGCACACAGCACCCGGTGACGACCGAGGGCCTCGAGCGCCCGCGCAGCATCCCCGGCCCGGGCGGCCTCACGGACCGACGCCGCGTGCTCGACCAGTCGCGGCCTGATCGCCGGAGCCGGGTCCTCGGCGTCGACGAGCCGCATCCCCTCCCCGTCACGGAGCACGGCGAGCACCGCCTCGACGTCTCCCTCGCGGACCCCGCGGGCGAGCTCACCGATCGCACCGGAGTACCGGTGCGAGCCCGTGAGCCGGACGATCGTCGCCACCCGGGCGCCCCGCTCCTCCGCGCCGCGCCCGTCTCGGTCGTCGTGAGCCCCACTCGTCGGGGGCGGTTCCTGTCCCGCCTGGACGCTCGTGAGGTCGCGCGCGCCCCCGAGGCCACCCACGAGGTCACCGAGTACGGCGCCGGCGTCCACGGAGGCGAGCTGGTCGGCGTCGCCGACGAGGACGAGACGAGTGGTCGGGCGCAACGCCTCGAGCAGCCGCGCGGTGAGCGTGAGGGAGAGCATCGAGGACTCGTCGACGACGACGACGTCATGCGGCAACGTGTTGGTGCGGTCGTGCCGGAACCGGGTGCGGGAGCCGGGGCGCCAGCCGAGGAGTCGGTGGAGCGTCGACGCCTCGAGCCCGTCGAGCCGGGCTCGCGCGTGGGGCGGGAAACCCGCGGCGGCGTCGGCGACCGCCTCCTGCAGGCGGGCCGCGGCCTTGCCGGTGGGGGCGGTGAGGGCGATGCGCGGCGGGGAGTCGGTCGTGTCCTCGAGCTGGTCGACGAGCACGGCGAGGAAGCCGGCGATCGTCGTCGTCTTGCCGCTGCCCGGTCCCCCGGTGAGCACGCCGGTACCGGCGTGGACGAGACGCGCCGCGGCCTCGCGCTGCTCCGCGTAGCCCGGGTCGGGGAACACGTCGTCGAGCCGTGCACGGAGTCGTGCCGCGTCGATCCGTGGGACAGCGACATCGCGCCGCAGGAGGAGGTCCGTGCAGACGCTGCGCTCCTCGGCCCAGTAGCGGTCGAGGTACAGCAGACCACCCTCGAGGTGCAGCACCCCGGCCTTGACCAGCGGACTCGCGGCCACCCCCGCCTCCCACCGCCCCGGGTCGGGCCACGGCAGGACATGCGGAGCCACGCCCCCGGGCCCGGCTCCGCCCAGTTCCTCCGACAGGTCGGCGCCGGCCGCGTGGTCGGGGCGACTGCGAGCCTGCTCGCCCTCGATCACGGTGCGGGTGGGGGTCATGGATCCTTCGACCGCGAGCGTGTCGACGGCCTCGTCGACGCCCTCGTCGACCACCTCCGGCGCGAGCGTGTGCGCCTCCGCGAGGCGAAGGCAGGTGGAGCCGTCCCGCACGACGCGGACGAGGAGGGCGAGGGCGAGCCACACGTCGGGGTCGCCCTCCCCCGCGAGGGCGGAGAGCCGGGTGGCGACGTGGACGTCGGCGGCGCGGAGGTACCCCGCCGCGTTGAACGCCGCGAGCGGCTCAGGCGCCCGCAGCGCGAGCCGCGCTTCGACCGCCCGTCCCGGCGCGACGGTGGGCACTCCCGGGGAGAGGGCCGCGGGCGACGCGGCCACGGATGGCGCGAGGGGGGCGGGCGCGACCGAACCCGGCATCGAGGGAGGGGGCGAACCGGGGGGCGCCGAGGAGAGGCCCGTCGACGCGGCCGACGGCTGCGGTGCGGGGGATGTCCTTCGGGTGGGGCCGGTCATCGGGCTCCTCCGTCGAGCAGATCCGAGATCTCTTCGATGAGCGCGGCCGGCGGCTGCCACGAGAAGACGCCGCACGGACGGCCCTCGACCATCGGGGTGTCGGGTCCGCACATGCCGCGAACGTAGAGGTAGAGCACGCCACCGAGATGCCTCCCCGGGTCGTACCCGGGCAGCCGCCACCGCAGGTACCGGTGGAGCACGACGGCGTAGAGCAACGCCTGGAGCGGATAGTCCGAGTGCCCCATCGCCGCGTCGAGGTGCGCGGGAACGTAGGCCGCCGCGGTGAGAGGCGCCTCGAAGGGCCCGAGCCAGTTGGTCTTGTAGTCGGCGACGAGGTAACGCCCGTCGACCCGCATGACGACGTCGAGCGATCCCGTGAGGTAGCCGCGCAGGAGCTGTCCACCGAGCTCCGGCCGGCCGAGTTCGGCCGCGTACGGCCGGATCGGGTCGCCCTCGGGCAGGTGGGTCCGCAACAGCGCCGCGATCCGTCCCAGCCGGACGTCGGCGAGATCGGCGTGGTGGGCCTCGGACGGACCTCCCCCGCGGCCGTCCTCGGCACGAGCGTCCCGTCCACGACGAGCCCCAGGGACGCCTCGCGCGTCATCACCACCGCCGAGCGGCAGCTCGAAATCGACCTCGCACAGCCGATCGTGCCGCCCGATGTCGCGCAGGGTGACACCGGGCGCGAGGGGGCCGAGCGGGGAGTCGCAGACGGCGACGAGGGCATCGGCGAGCCTCTCGTCGTCGAGCTCGACGGGCCAGCGCACCTGCTGCTCACCGATGTGATGCAGGAACTCCGTCCGCAGGTCGGAGGCCTGGGGGTCGGCCTCCTCGAGGACGGCGTGGACGAGGGAACCGAACCGGGTACCGAGTGGCAGATCGGCCATCGGTGAGGGCAGGTCGCCCGGCAACGGCGGGGGTTCCGTGACGGGCAGGGCCGCCTCGTCCTCGAGGCCGATGACCTCCGGTTCGCTCGTGACGACGGCGCCGAGGGCGTGCACGCCGGCGTCGCGGGTGAGGGCGCTGTAGCTCGTGCGACGCCAGTCGAGGTCGACCGTGCGGGTGAAGTGGCGCACCCCGAGGGCGTGTGACGGTGCGGTGATGGACGGTTCGACGCTCTGCCGCCGGATCGCCTGCTCGACCACGGGCCCACCGACGGACTCCCACCGGCGCAGGGTGGCCACGGTCTCGGCGTCCCCGCCGACCGGCACCTGGTCGGGCACGCGCCCCTCGCCGGGCGCCCGGCCGAGGAGGAGCCGGTGCAACGGCGCACCGACGGTGTTCGCCGTGGGGGCCCACCACGTGACGACCTGGGCGCGGGCACGGGTGAGCGCGACGTAGGCGAGCCGGAGGGACTCGCCCGCCTCCTCGGTGGCATGGGCCGACAGGGCTGCGCGCCGCCCGGGGTGGCGACCTCCGACGTCGAGCGCGCCCGCCCGGTGACCGTCGGCGTCGGGCGGCAGGTGATAGGTGGGGCGCGCCGGCTCGGGGACGTACCGGTCCCACAGGTACGGCACGAAGCACACGTCGTACTGCAGCCCCTTGCTGCCGTGGATCGTGACGAGCTGGATGGCCGCCGCATCGCTGTCGAGGCGGCGACGTCTCGTGGAGCCACCGGCGCGTCGCGCGTCGTCCCGCAGGTCGACGAGACGGGCGATGAGCGCGGGCAGACCGAGCCGTCCGCGGTGCGCCTCCTCGTGGAGGATCTCGGCGAGGTGGCGCAGATCGGTGAGATCGCGCTCGCCACCGAAGCGCGCGAGGATCCTCGCCGAGAGGCCTTCCGCGTCGAGCATCGCCATCACCGCGGCGAGACCCCGCGTGGCGAACAGGTCGGCGTATCGGCGCATCCGCGCGGCGAGGGAATCGGTGAGGCGGTCGCCTCCGGCGTCGAGGTCGGCGGCGGAATACCCGAGCAGATCGGTGAGGGCCGCCGCCCGCACGAGACCCGTGCGGTGCGGGGAGTCCATCGCCACGAGCAGCGCGAGCCAGTCCGCCGCCGCGGGCGTTTCGAGCACGCTGCCGGTCCCGGCGAGGACAGCGGGGATCCCGGCCGCGGCCAAGGCGTCGCGGACCGCCTGGAGCTGGCGGGAGGTGTGGGCGAGGACGGCGACGTCACCGGCCCGCACCGGGCGGCGGTCCGCCCCCTCGCCGAACGTCGCACCGGAGGCGAGGAGGGCGCCGATCTCGCCCGCGACGTCCTCGGCCACCAGGGGCCGCATCGTGGCGACCGACGGCAGCCGCTCCGCACGCCACCCGATCGTCGACCGGTCGAGGACGCGAAGCCGGAACGGCGCCTCCGACGGCGCCCCCACGAGCCGCGGCCCGGGATGCGCCGCGGAGACCGGGCGGACGACGATGCCCTCCTCGCCGAGCTGGGCGCCCTCGAGGACGACCTGGAGCGGAGCGAGGAGCGTGCCGTCGGTGCGGTGGTTGCACCCGAGGGTGCGCTGTTCGCCCGCGGCGGCCGCGGCGTCGAGATAGGCGACGATGTCGCCGCCTCGGAAGGCGTAGATCGCCTGTTTGGGGTCGCCGATGAGGACGAGGGTCGCGTGCCCCGCGAAGGCGCGCCGGAGCACGGCCCACTGCACCGGGTCGGTGTCCTGGAACTCGTCGACGAGGACGACCTTCCACCGGTCTCGCATGCGTTGCGCCGCCGCGGAGGGCTCACCGTCACGGTCGACGAGCTCGTCGGCCAGACGGCTGAGCAGGTCGTCGTACCCGAGGAGACCCCCGCGGCGCATCCGCAACGCCATCTCCTCACGCACGGCGCGGGCGAACCCGACGCGGCGACCTGCCGGAGACGCCGGGGGCGCGTCGGCGGGTTCGATGCGGGCTTGCGGCTTGCCGACGACGTCGGCGGCGATGTCCCGGGCCTCCGCGAGCGAGAAGGTGGGCGAGGCCTCATCGTGGGCGAATCCGCGCAGGTAGAGGTCGTCGACGACCTCCCGCAGCAGATCGCTCACGTCCTCGACGAGCCGGGCGTCACGGTCGGTGTCGCCCGCGACACCGAGGGAACGGAGCACCGTCTGACAGAACCCGTGCGTGGTCGCGATCGTCGCCGAGTCGAACCCGGCGAGGGCGTCGACGAGGCGGGCGCGGCGCACGGCGATGTCCTCGGCGGGTGCGTCGAGCAGGAGACGCACGAGCGGGTCGCGTCGGTGCGGCGGGGGCGGGTCGGTGAGGGCGCGGACGGCCTCGACGAGGTGATCACGCACCCGGGCTCGCAGCTCCTGACTCGCCGCTCGGCCGAACGTGACGACGAGCATGTCCTCCAGCGAGGCCTCGCCCTCGGCGACGTACCGGGTGACGAGGGCTCCGATCGTCCACGTCTTGCCCGTGCCGGCGCTCGCCTCGAGGAGCACGGTGCCGGTGGGCAGCGGTGCCGTGATGTCGAACGTCCGTGGTTGCGCCGGGGACACCGTGGGCGGCGCCTCCGACAACGTCTCGGCCGCACCCGTCGCCGCCGCGGGGCCGCGATCGCTCATCACACCCGCCTCCCGTTGCTCAGCTCCGGTTCCCAGACCCGCATGGCGTACCGCCCGAAGCGGGTGGGTTCGCCGTTCCACGTCTCGTCGGGCAGGGCACCCGTGAACAACACCTCGAGGGGGGCGTTCTCGCCGTGAACGTGCGTGAACGCCGGATCGGCGTGTTCGCCCGGGAACGCGTTCGCCGCTCTGCCGGTCTCCCACCTGCTGCGGGCGGCGTCGACGGGTGCGGTGACGTCACGCCCGGCGCCCGGCTCGTCGGCCTCGACGTCGCGTCGTCGTGAGGCGGCCTCCGCGTAGGCGAGCGAGGACTTGGGCGGCAGCGGGATGGGCTCGCACAGGCCCCGGTCACGGACGTCGACCAGCTCGGCAAGCCACCGCGCCGCGGCCTGCGGAGGCAGCGGCCCCCACGCGCGATGCACCGCTCCCCCCCGCTGACGTGCGACGACGTGTGCCGTCCAGGGCTCGTCGGGGTGGGCGACGGTGAGGGCGAGGAGGTCGATCCAGGCCTTCATGCGAGACCTCGCCGACAGCGACGAGTACGTGAGGGTGACGACGTCCGTGCCGTGCACGCCGGTGACGGTGCCCGTCACTCGTCGTCCACCGGGGAGGGAGGCCGTGAGGTCGACGGATCGGGCCGGGCCGACCCGCACGGGCCCGGCGGCCGCCATGAGGGCGTGGACCACCCCGACGACGTCGGTGACCGTGCGCTCCCCCAACCGGGCCGGTGGGACGAGCCCGCGGGCGGACTCGGCGCGGACGGCGTTGTCGGGGTGCACCCCGGCGAGCGCGTCCCGGAGGATGCGGTCGCCCACGCCCCAGGTGCCGAGGCCGTCGAGCTCGACGGGGATCGCGTCGAGCTCGGACTCCTCGTCGCGAAGGGTCTGCACGTCGAGGCGGCCGCGGAGGAAGGCCCGGACGGGGTTGGCGAAGAAGGCCTGCAGGTCGTCGAGGGCGACGTCACCCCCGGCGTCCGGCGCAGGGGGGAGGGGGCCCTCGAGGAAGGGGCGCGCCGGAGTGCGTCCTCCGGCGAGCGCGCGGGCACCCTCGTAGGCGGCCCGATCGAACGTGGCCGGCGCCTCGGCGCGCAGCAGCGACGGGTCGAACGGCTGCAGCGGGTGGGTGTGCAGGACGCGTGGCGTGCCCTTCTCGTCGGTGGCGCCCTCGGCGAGGCCGGCGACGGCATCGAGGAGTTCGCCGACCGGCACCGAGGGCGGACGGGTCGAGCCGTCCACGTCGCTCGCTCCGCTGTAGGTGAGGACGAGGTGCTCCCGCGCCGCCATGACGGCGTCGAGGAGGAGCTGCCGGTCCTCGCTGCGCCGGTCGCGTTCGCCGGTGAGGGGGTCGCGGAGGAGGACGTCGTCACCGTCGAGCGTCTCCGAGCGGGGGAACGCCCCGTCGTCGAGGGCGACAAGGGCGACGACCCGGTGCGGCACCGACCGCATCGGCACCATCGTGCACACGGTGAGGGTGCCGGTTCGGAAGTTCGCGCGCGTGGGCCGCCCCCCGAGTCGACGTTCGAGGAGACGCCGCACGTCGGCGAGACGCATGTGGGTGTCGGTGCGGGCGGAGTGCGCGACGGATTCGAGTTCGTGGTCGAGCTGCACCTGCTGCCACTCGTCGACGACGGCGACCGCGGTGAGGGCGGCGACCCCGGCGCGGAGAGCGCCCATCCACTCGCCCACCCCGTCGGCGAGGCGGATCGCGTCGAGCACGGCGGTGACCCGGTCGGCGAACTCCGAGAACCGACCGACGAGATCGATGTCCCCCGAGCCGACGTCGTCGACGGGCAGCACGGGGCCGAGGTGATTGCGGTCGACCGGGCCGACGTCACCGGCGACACCATCGCCCGCCGCGCCCGCACCGCCCGACCCCGACCTCGACACGGCATCGGCCATCGCGACGCCCAGGAGCAGTCGGTCGAGCCCGGTGCGCCACGTGTTCTGCTCGAACGCGGCGAGCCGGTAGGTGTCGCGGTGCGCGGCGTCGAGGCCCCAGCGGATGCCGGACTCGGCGATCCAGGCCTCGATCTTCTCCAGCGCGTCCTCGTCGAACCGGAACCTCCGGGAGACGGCGGGGTGAGTGGCGAGGTCGAGCATCTGCGACACGGTGACCCGGCCCGCGGCGAGGTCGAGCAGGGCGAGGGTGACGGCGAACAACGGGTTGGTGGCGACGAGGGCACGGTCGGCGAGACGGACGCGCAGCCCGTGGGCGGGGTGGGCGAACTCACCGGCCTCGTCGCCCAGACCGAACGCGGCGCCGAACAGAGGCGCGTAGTCCTCGATGTCGGGGACCATGACGAGGATGTCGCGGGGCTCCAGCGTGGGGTCGTCCTCGAGGAGCCCGGTGAGGACGTCGCGCAGCACCTCCACCTGCCGGGCCGGGCCGTGACAGGCGTGCACCCCGATCGAGTCGTCCCGGGGGTCGAACACCCGACCGAGGCGACGCTCGGCGTCGGCCGGACGGTCGTCGGCGAGGTCCTGCTGCAGCCACCCGAGCATCGTGCCCCCCGGCGACGAGCCCGGCCGGACGAGTGCACCGGGTCCGCGCTGGTCACCGAGGTCGTCCGGGTCGCCGGACACCGGTCCCTCGTCGATCGCCCCGACGCCGGCCAGGCTGCGCTGCAGTTCCCGGGCATCCCGCCCGAGGGAGGCGAGGAGAGGGTGCCGGACGAGGCGGACGGACGTGTCCTGCGCCCGCCGCACCGGCCCGTGCGCCACGACGTCGGCCAGACGTTCCCACGCGACCGGCGAGGCCTGCGGCAACCACAGGTGCACCTCACGGTGCGCGGCAAGGGCGGCGAGCAGTTCGACCTCGGTGCCGGCGAGGCGGGTGTGGCCGAACATCGACAGCCGCGGGGGGAGGTCGGGGTCGACCGACCCCGACCGCAACGCGCCGACGACCGCTGCCTGCCGCAGGTCGGGCGGCAGCCGCGGATCGAGCTCACCCCCCAGCACCTCGGGGCCGACCTCGAGAGCCCCCTGTGGGCCGGCGATGTGGTCGACGACGCGCCGCCACAACGTCGCCTGCCACGAGAGATCACCGATCGTCTCGGTGTCGTCCTCGCCGCGCCTCCAGGCGGTGAGCAACGCGGGCCGCTGGAGGGCGTAGTCCGCGAACAGCGCGGCGAGGTGGCGGGCGACGGCGTACCGACGACCGAGCCTCACCTCGGCCTCGAGACCATCGAGACCGTGCCCGAGATGACGGGCCACGGTGCGCAGCCACGGCTCCTCGAGGTGCGCGTCGAGGACGTCGAGCACCGCCCACGTGAGGCGGTCGAGGGACCAGGGGTCGTCGGCACCGCTGCCCGAGAACGTCGAGCGGCGACCGGTGAGCATGCCGACGAGCGAGGCCGGGGAGACGAACCGGACTCCCGCGCACACCCCGTCGGCGCCGAAGACCGTGGCGCCCGTGGTGCCGAGCCGGTGGGAGAGCTGCTGGGTGAGCCACCGTTCGATGCCCTTGGCCGGGACGACGACGACCTCCTGCACAAGGGGGTCGGGCAACGGGTCGGCGAGCAGGCGCGCGAGGCCGGCCGCGAGCGCCGCGGTGTCGGTACCGCGGTGCAGGTGCAGTGCCATCTCGCCCTCCTCGTGCGCGAACCGGGCCCGGGCGGAGCCCCGACCCTCCCACCGTCGCACGCGAGTTCGGCCTTCGGCCCGCTGCGTCGTGGGGTCGTCCCGAAGCGTAGATCCCGGCACCGACAACCCGTCGAGCTGCCCTTGCCCGCCCGGAGATCGACGGCGGACGGTCTCATCACCGCCCACCTCGACACCGCGAGACCCGGAACCGCAGGGCCGGTCTGGCCCGCTCGGCGAAAGGGATGATCGGCACCCGACCCGGCGTCGACGTCGGCACCCGGGAATCGCGAGCGGCCCCACGGGCACCGCCGGCGATCAGATTCGCGACGCCGAGCCTCCGGGCACGGGGTGCGGTGGGGAGGGTCCCGGTCGGTGAGGGCCTCTCTCGCCCCTACGCGCCCGAGCTCCACCGGCCGGGGTTCGCCGCAGCCTCCGCGGGACGACGGGCACCCGTGGGATCGTGCGCGTCGACGCGACGGGCCGGCACCTCAGCGGCGAGTGCGTCCTGCGGCCTCGATCCGATCCCCGAGCCTGCCAAGGATGCGTTCGAGGGCCTCGAGGTCCTCGTCGGGCAAGTCGTCGAAGAAGATCCCCTTGACGAGCCGGGAGTGTCCCGGCGCCGCCTGGACGAGCCGCTCGCGGCCCTCGTCGGTGAGCACGGCGAATGCGCCGCGACCGTCCTCGGGGCACTCCTCGCGGCGCACGAGGCCACGATGCTCCATGCGGGTGAGTTGGTGGGAGAGGCGACTGCGTTCCCACTGCAGGGCGTCGGCGAGTTCGGCGATGCGATCCCGCTCCCCCTCGGCCTCGCTGAGCTGCACGAGGACGGCGAAGTCCGCGATCGACAGCCGGGAGTCCTCCTGCAACTGCGCGCCCATCGTTCCGGGCAGCGCGCCGGTCACGGCGAGCCAGCTGCGCCATACGCTCTGGCGACGATCGTCCAACCACGGCGAATCGGTCATGGACCGATTATGCCAGTGATGCATCATCTAGTCGGGTGACTGAGACGCAAGACCAAGTGCCGGCCTGACCGACCGGACGAATCGCCCTGGCACTCCGATGAGTCGGTGGCACGCAGGAGGACGACGGCCCCGAGGAGGCCCGTGAGGTCGCATCGCCACGGGAGAGGCCACGACGGCACGGCGGCGAGCGGACACGACGGCCGGTCCCTCGAGGGGACCGGCCGCCGGTCGCTCCGGGGCGGCGAGACGGGTCAGGCGGCCCGGGTGGTGTCGGTGGTCGGGATGTCGGTCGGGCTCGTGCCCGTGGAGGGGACCGTGGTGGGGGTCCCGTCGTCCGGCGTGGCTGTGCCCTGCCCAGGCGTTCCCTGCTGCGGCGAACCCTGCTGCGGCGTCCCCTGCGACGCGTCCGGCCCGCGCCGGTCGCCCATGCCGGGGCCGCCGGGGCCGCCGGTGCGGACCTCGATCGTCGCGAGGTCCTTGCTCACCTCGACCATGACCCGCGCACCGGACTTCGTGCCCATGACGTCGTAGGACCCGTCCGGGTCCTTCATCACCCTCTCGATCGTCACGGCCGAGTCCTTCTTCGACACCGCCTCCTCCACCTTGCTCAACTCCTCACCGGTCACCTCGGTGTGCCGGTGCCGCATCCCCGGCCCGTGGCCGTGACCGCCGCGTCCGTCGGGACCGCCGGTGCGGACCTCGATCGTCGCGAGGTCCTTGCTCACCTCGACCATGACCC
>NZ_DAMBGD010000013.1:0-25024 GCF_032060985.1 Mobilicoccus sp. | reverse complement strand
CCTTCATCACCCTCTCGATCGTCACGGCCGAGTCCTTCTTCGACACCGCCTCCTCGACCTTGCTCAACTCCTCACCGGTCACCTCGGTGTGCCGGTGTCGCATCCCGGGGCCACGGTCGCCCTGCCCCGAGCCGGTCGATCCGTTCGCGTCTCCCGCGCTGTCGGTGTCCTGCCCGCTGCTCGTCGAGGACGGGCTCGGCGTCGAGTCGTCCGCCGAGGCGAGGGAGGCTCCGGCGAAGGCGAGGGAGCCCGCTGTCACGAGTGCGGCGGCGCCGGTGACGAGCTTCGTCGTGGTGTTCATGGTGGTCCTTCCGTCGTGCGGTGTGCCGCGTGGCGGCCTGTCACTTCACGCTCGGACCGGAACCTGTCAGGACGATATGAACCCGGTAGGGGGTGGCCGTGGCTTCCCGACGAGCCCGCCGTCGCACCCGCCCGCCCGTCGCCGACGGCGCTGTCACCGACCTCCTGCCCGCATCTGTCGGAGGGGGCGAGAAGCCGCCCGGTCCCCGGAGGGCCTCCCGCGGACGTGGCGACGGTGCCAGGATGGGGCATGGACGTCGTCGTCATCGGTGGTGGTCAGGCAGGGCTCGCGGCCGCGTTCTATCTGCGACGCGCGGGGCTGTCGTACGTCGTCCTCGACGCGGCACCGTCGGCCGGCGGGGCGTGGCGGCACACGTGGGACTCGCTCCGGCTGTTCTCACCGGCGGAGTACTCCTCACTGCCGGGATGGCCGATGCCGAGGACCGAGGACGGCAACCCCGATGCGGCCCACGTCATCGACTACCTGCAGCGGTACGAGGAGCGGTACGACATCCCCGTCGAGCGGAGTGTGCACGTCACCGGGGTGCGAGAGGGCGGCGAGGGGTTCGTCGTCACCGGGGTCGACGCCGGAGACGACGACGGCGACGGAGACGGAGACGGCGACTCGCGCACGTGGCGGGCGCCGGTCGTGGTGAGCGCGACCGGCACGTGGTCGCGGCCCTTCGTCCCCGCGTTCGACGGCCGCGCGACGTTCCTCGGGCGCCAGCTCCACAGTTCCCGATACGTCCGCCCCGCCGACCACGCCGGCCGGGCGGTCATGGTCGTCGGCGGCGCCAACTCCGGAGCCCAGATCGCCGCCGAGCTGTCGTTGGATCCCGAGGTGGGCGAGGTGTGCTGGTGCACGATCGACGAGCCCCGACTCCTGCCCGACGACGTGGACGGACGCGAGCTGTTCCGCGTCGCGTCGGCGCGGGTGCGAGGCGAGGCGGGCGCTCGAGGGGTGGGCGGACTCGGCGACATCGTCGTCGTCCCGCCCGTGCGGGAGGCGCGGGACTCCGGTGCGCTCCGGCGGTCTCCCATGCCCACCCGGCTCACGCGTTCCGGCGCGGTGTGGGACGACGGCACGAGCCGGGAGCTCGACGACATCGTGTGGTGTACCGGCTTCCGGCCCGCGCTGCGGCACCTCGACGGCCTCGACCTGCCGCGCGAGAACGGCCACATCGCGACGGACGGACCCACCGCGCGAGGGATCCGGGGGCTCTACCTGATCGGGTACGGCGACTGGACCGGACCCGCGTCCGCCACCCTGATCGGCGTGGGGCAGTGGGCGCGCGCCGCCGTCGACGACATCGTCACGCTGCGCGACGGCGTCACCGCCCGGAACCGCTGACGCGCCGGGACCACGGACGGACCACCGCGGTGGGCGGGCGCGTGCCCCCGCCCACCGCGGGCGGTCCGGTCCTCAGCCCGTGGTGGTGACGACCTGCGGGGTCTCGGCGCTCGTGCGGCACTGCTCGGCGAGCTGCTGGATGCGCTCCTGCTGCGCGCCGAAGTCGCGGACGATGCCGCTCATCGCGGAGGCGTCGAGGTCACGCGCGGCGACGACGCCCTTGGCGAGGGCGTCGTTGAGCTTGCGGGACTCCTCGGCGATCTGCAGACAGCTCTGCGGGACGGCGACCTGGTTCACCGTCTGCGTGACGGTCGAGGGCGTCGGTAGAGGCTCGGTCGTGGAGGTCGCAGTGGGCTCGGCCTGCGGGGCCCCGGCGTCGCCGCCGTCGTGCGTCGCGGCCCAGGTGATCCCGGCACCGAGCAGAAGACCGAGGAGCAGCGCGGCGATGATGAGCGGCCAGGGCGTGGTGGAACCGGGTTCCTCCCCCCGCACGGAGGCGGGGGTCGACCCGGAGGGGCGGTCGTCACGGATGTCGTCGGCCATCGTCTTCTCCCATATGTCGATTCGTCCCGTTCTCCACCTTAGGAGATGGCGCATCTCCCCGACCCCCGGCGGGGCGCTAACCTCGCATCGGACGAGGAATCGCTCGTCGACCAGGTCGGACGTCACGAAGGATCGTGAGGGCACCGCATGACCACGTCGTCCCCACCGCAGCCCCGTGGGGGCGTCTGGGCCTGGTACTCGCGTGCGGCCTACCGGTTGCGGTGGGTCATCGTCGCGACCTGGGTGGTGCTCTGCGGTCTCGTCCTCGCCTTCCCGCCCCCGGCGCTCGGGGGCGGCGAGAACGCGGCGGAATCACTGATGTCGCCGGACGGCGAATCGGTGCAGACCGAGCTTCGCGAGATGGAGATCTTCGGGTTCCCGCTGTTCAGCCGTACCGTCGTCGTCCAGCGCGACCCCGACGGCCTCTCCCCGTACGTGCAACTCGAATCCGTGCTCGACGCCATCGCCGTCAACCAACGGGAGAATCCGGAGCCCCCGCTCCTCGGGGCCCTACCGATGCCCAACGCCGTCACGTTCGGCGCGGGTCAACGCGAGCGGGGGACGACGGTCCTCACGTACCTGTTCATGGACCCCCGCACGACGTTCGGCGATCAGCACACCCATTCGCGGCAGTACGCCCACGCCTACCTCGAACGCGAGGAGGACCACGTCATCGGGGTCGCGGGGTCGGTACCCGCACGCGCCCAACAGGCCTACGTCGTCGGCGAGCAGATCCACATGCTCGAGATCCTCACGCTCATCGCGATCTTCGTGCTCGTCGGATTCGCGTTCCGGTCGGTCGTCGTGCCCTTCCTCGCGCTCGGCGCCTCCGGGGTGGCCGTCATCGTCACGATGTGGCTCGTCACCGCCCTCGCCGACGTGCTCGGCCTCAGTGCCCCCGCCGAACTACAACCGGTGCTCGTCGCCCTGCTCCTCGGTGTGGTCACCGACTACACGATCTTCTACGTCACCGGCCTCTCGACCGCCCTGGGCCGCGGCACCGGGGACCGCCGCGAGTCGGTGACCTCGGCCGTCGCCACGTACACGCCGATCATCGTCGCCGCGGGCGTCACGGTCTCCGCGGGCACGCTCAGCCTCGTCGTCGCGAAGTCGGTGTTCTACCGGATGTTCGGCCCGGCGATGGCGGTGACGATCGGGGTCGGCCTGCTCGTCGCCATCACGCTCGTCCCCGCCATCGTCGCGATCCTGGGCTCCCGGATCTTCTTCCCACGCAGCACCGCCGGCATCGCCTCGATGGCCGAGCCGTCGCCCTGGATGGGTCGCGTCGTCGAGGTGCTGTCGCGGCGCGGCCCGGCGATCGCCGCCCTGACGGTGAGCGCCATCGCCCTCGCCCTCGCGGCCCTGCCGCTCGGCGGACTCGTCCTCAAGGCGGGCTTCACGAGTTCCCTGCCCGACGACAACACCGTCAAACGGGCCGCGGTCGCCGCCTCGGACGGGTTCTCCCCCGGCATCACCTCACCGACCTCGATCCTCGTCGAGGGCCCCGGAATCGGCGGCAACCTCGACTCCCTCATCGCGTTCCAGGACGCCGTCGCGGCCCGTGAGGGCGTGGCGGGCGTCGTGGGTCCGGCGTTGTCGATGCCGCAGTTCGACACCCACGTCTTCACCTCGCGCGACGAGAACGCCGCGCGCATGCTCGTCGTCCTCGATGATTCGCCCCTGGACGGCCGGGCCATCGAGACCCTCAGCGCGCTGCAGGAGGGTCTGCCCGCGCTCGCCGCCGACGCCGGACTCGCGACGAGTCGGATCGGTGTCGGCGGGGACACGGCCCTCGCGGCCGCGATCATCGACGAGACGAAGGCCGACCTCGGCCGTCTCGCCGTCGCGGGCATCGCCGTCAACCTCGTGATCCTCATCGTCTTCCTACGCGCCCTCGTCGCGCCGCTGTACCTGCTGGCCTGCAACATCCTGTCGGTCGCCGCCGCCCTCGGACTCACGACGTGGCTGTTCACCGGGGTCCTCGGCGAGGACGGCATCACGTTCTACGTCCCCTTCGCCGCCGCCGTGCTCCTCGTCGCGCTCGGCTCGGACTACAACATCTTCGGCGTCGGTCGCACGTGGGAGGAGGCGCGTCACCGACCGCTCAAGGAGGCGATGGCGCTCGCCATGCCCGAGTCCTCCAAGGCGATCACGACGGCGGGACTCGCGCTCGCGGTGAGCTTCGGGATGCTCGCGACGATCCCCCTCACGGCGTTCTCCGAGCTCGCGTTCGCGATGAGCGTGGGTGTCCTTCTCGACGTGTTCGTCGTGCGGACGTTCATGGTCCCGGCGTTGCTCACGCTCGTCGGGCAGAAATCCGCCTGGCCCCGCACGAGCCTGCGCGTCCGGTCGCCCGCAGCGGACGCCGACGAGGTCGCCGCGACTGTCGCCCCGCCGACCTCCTGACCGTCGTCCGCCTCGACGCCGGCGGTGCCGGCGCTCGGCGCCGGGCATGGCGACACAGCGCGACGACGTCGGTGGTCCGGGCCGTGCCTCAGCCGATGACGACCTCGTCGCCGACCTCGACCGTGCCGACGCGTTCGGGGACGAGGTTGACGGCGAGCCAGGTCGCGCCGTCCCAGCGGCGGTGGATCGCGAGCGTGCGCAGGGGCTCCTTGCCGCGGGCGAGGTCGTCGGGGTCGATGGTCGTCATGGCACAGCGGGCGACGGGTGAGTCCGTGCGCAGGACGACGTCGCCGATGCGCACCCGCGGCCAGTCGTCCTCGGCGAAGGGGGCGGGGGCGCCGTCGACGAGGAGGCTGGGGCGAAATCGGTCGGCGACGAGCGGAGTCGGCGTCTCACCCCGCTCGCGTGCCGCCTCGGTCGCCCAGGTGTCGACCTGCGCCACGGACTCCATCGAGAGGAGCGTCACCGGCGACCCGTCCTGGAAGGTCGCGAGGTCACCCTGACCGGCGCCGCGGCGCTGCGGTGTCGGGCACCAGACGAGCCGGATGTCGTCTCGCCCGAGGTGCTGCGCGAGCCAGCCGTCGGCCTCGTCACCGGCCGGCCGCGCGCGGAGGTGGGTCGACCGGAACAGGCGCACGTCGACCTCCCCACTCGTCGGTGTCGAGAGTTCGAGCGGCGGCCGCCCCGGGGCGTCGAGGCGGAGGTCGGCGTCGGTGCCACCGGTCACCGCGTTGCTCGCGCGGATCGTGAACAGCCGCGGCTCCTGACGGGCCGAGATCATCTCGCCACTCACATCGACGACCATCCACTCGCGGTCGCCGCGCAACCCCGCGGGCGTGACCTCGGCCCGCCGGACGTGGCGGATCTGCGTGCTCTTCACCGGATGGATCCCGATCGCGCTCACCCGCACGTCCATGCCCGTCCCCACTCCCCGTCGTCGTGTGTCGTCCCGGTGTCCTCGTCCACCGTGGTCGGGGGACGAGCGCGCCGTCGCCCACACGCGGTGCGCGCCGTGGTCCCGGCCCGTGACGGCTCATCCTCACATCCTCCGGAACCTCCACGCCGCACCGCCGTGGTGTCCGAGAATCGAGGGACGAGCGAGGAGGAGTTCATGCAGAGCGCACTGTCCGGGTTGAACGACGTCAACCGGTTCGACCCGTCGGAGCGGTCGTGGGTCACCGAACGCATCCGCCGCCTCGAGGCCGACGCGCGCCGATCTGCCGACACCCACCTGTGGCGACTGGAGTTGCCGGAGTCCTGGGGCATCGACCTGTACCTCAAGGACGAATCGACTCACCCGACCGGCAGCCTCAAGCACCGCCTCGCGCGATCACTGTTCATGTATGCGCTGGTCAACGGGTGGCTCGGACCCGACACCCTCGTCGTCGAGGCCTCCTCGGGGTCGACGGCGGTGAGCGAGGCGCACTTCGCGCGGATGCTCGATCTGCCGTTCGTCGCGGTGATGCCGGCCTCGACGAGCGAGGCGAAGATCGCGCTCATCGAGGCGCAGGGCGGGCGCTGCCACTTCGTCTCCTCCGCCGAGGAGATGTGCGCCGAATCCCGGCGCCTCGCCGCGCAATCCGGCGGCAACTTCCTCAACCAGTTCACCTACGCCGAGCGCGCGACCGACTGGCGGGGAAACAACAACATCGCCGAATCGATCCTCACCCAGCTCACCGAGGAGGGGCACCCGGTGCCGTCGTGGATCGTCGTCGGCGCGGGCACCGGAGGAACGAGCGCGACCCTCGGCCGGCACCTTCGCTACCACCGTCTTCCCACGCGGATGTGCGTCGTCGACGTGGAGAACTCCGCGTTCTTCGACGGATGGGTCACGGGCGACCCCGACCACACCTGCTGCGGCAGCTCCCGCATCGAGGGCATCGGTCGACCCCGCGTCGAGGCCAGCTTCGTCGGCCAGACGGTCGACCGGATGATCCAGGTGCCCGACGAGGCGTCGGTGGCCGGTGCCCGATTCCTCACCCGCCGCCTCGGTCGCCGGGTCGGCGCGTCGACCGGGACGAACATCATCGGCGTCGCCAAGATCGTCGAGGAGATGCGCGCCGCAGGAGAGACGGGCTCGATCGTCACCCTTCTGTGCGACTCCGGCGACCGCTATACCCACACCTACTTCGACGACGCCTGGGTCGCCGAGCAGGGGTGGGCGTTGGAGTCGTGGACGCAGGAGCTGGAACGCGTCCTGCCGGGGCGATGAGCGAGGCGGCGGGGGCCGAGCCCGTCGAGTTCGTCGCCGACGGCCTCACGTTCCGCGTCGACCCGGTGACGTTGCGCGACTCGTGCACGGACCCGGCCGGTCTCGCCGAGTTCTGCGACGCCCATCCGACGCTGCCCGCGACGGTCGCCTACCTGCGCATGCTCGGGCGTCTGGACGAGGCGGAGCAGCGTGGCCGCGCCACCCTGCCCGACTCGAGCGACCCTGCGCGTCGCGCCGCCGCACTCGCCCGCCTGGCCCACGTACAGCAGTGGCAGGGCCGATTCGACGAGGCGCTGGCGACGTTCGAGGCCGCTCTCGCCGACGTCGAGCACCTCGATCACCCTCGCCTGCACGCCTCGGTGCTGCAGCACCGGGCCAAGTGCCGCCTCGACGCTGGCGACCTCTGCGGTGCTCTCGCCGACGCCCGTGCGGCGCTGAACCTGCGCCGGGACGCCGACGAGGACGAGATCGCCTCGACCCGACTGCTGATCTCCGTGTGCGACGCCCGCGCTCGGATCGGAGGTGAGCGCTCGGACCGGAGGTGATGGCGTCCGGTCCGAGCGCTACCCTCCCGTCCCAGGTGGGACGTCCTTGGCCTCCGACCACCGGGTGACCACCTGGGTGTCGCTGACGAAGCGGACGGGGCTGCCGCCCGTCCAGCGACGGCCCGCATCGAGCAGAGCACGGTCGACGCGGGCGGCGACCTCCTCGGCGTGGGCGCGGGGGGTGTGGACGAGCAGCTCGTCGTGGAGACAGAGGACGATCCGCGCGCCGAGGTCGCGCGTCGTGGCCCGGACGGTCGCCGCCCACGCCTTGAAGAACTCCGCCGCCGCGCCCTGGATGATCGCGTTGCGCGCGAATCGCCCTCGCGCCGAGTCGAGTTCGGGATTCTCACCGGGACGTCGGTTGGGGCCGAGCATCCGCGCGGTGGGGATGAGGCGCCCCCCGAAGGTGCGGACCGGTTCGCCCCGTACCCCCGCCTCGTAGGCCCGTTCGAGGTGCGCGATCGCCACGGGGTACTCCCGCTGCAACCCCGCGAGCGCGGCCGACGCCGACCCGGCGCGACCTCCGTACATCGCCGAGAGGACGGCGACCTTCGCGTGCGCCCGGTCGACGCGCAGCCGACTCGCGACCGGGGCGTAGAGGTCGTCGGCGCGAGTGGCCTCGACGAACGCGGCGTCCCCGGAGACGACGGCGAGCACCCGGGGTTCGATCTGGCCGAGGTCGGCGCGGACGAACACGTGCCCGGGGCCGGCGTCGACGGCAGGGCGGAGGACCGCGGGCAGGTTGTGCAGGCCGCTCGCGGCGGTCATGCGTCCGGCGCCGCCGTCGCAGGCACGCCACTCGCCGCGGAGGCGGTCGTCGGCGCCGACGTGCTCGGCGATCCACGCGAGGCCGTAGGTGGTGGCGATCCGTTCCTCGGCTCGCCACCGCAACAACGCGGGGACGACGGGGTGGACGCCGACGTAGTCCTCGAGGACGTGCTTGCGGGTCGAGGGGACGTCGATCCCGACGGCGACGAGCATCGCGCGGACGGAGGCGGGATTGCGCAGGTCGACGTGTCCCTGGCCCGGGACGAGGCGGAGCACCTCCGCGTCGCGCTCGGCGGGTGGCCCGCTCATCGGACCGACGATCGACAACAGGGCGTCCCGGTCGACGGGCAGCCCGTCGTGGCAGAGTTCCTCGCAGAGCAACGCCGCCGCGGACTCGGCGGGCACGGTGCGCACGAGGCGGGCCGAGACCCTCTCGGCCGCCCGACGCTGAGCCTCCGCGCAGGTGAGCAGGGCCTCCGCCCACGCGAGGAGACGGTCGTCGGTGACGGCCCACTGCCCCGCAACGGCGTCGGCACGCAGATAGCCGTCGGGGCGGACCGGCGAGTCGTCGTCCCCGTCGTCCCCGTCGTCCCCGGGGCCGGCGAGGTCGAGGAGGTCGCCGCGATGGGCGGCGGGACGGCCGGCGGGATCGAGACCGTGGGCCGTGGCCCAGGCGAGGTCGCGATCGGCGTCCATCCCCCCGACGAGAAGGCGGTGGGCCTCGGCGACGTCCCACACGCGCGCGGGGCGCACCCCGCCTTCGACGAGCATCCGTCCCGCGCCCGCGGCCGCCCACCACACCCAGCGCGGCCGGTCGGCGTCGGCGTCGATGCGCGCCGCGAGACCCGGGGCGTCGGTGAGGGAGACGACCTCACGGATCCCGGCGCCGACGAACGCCACCCGCCGCACCGAGGGCGCACCCCACGCCTCCACGGCGGACGGTCCGACGACGAGCCCCACCCACTCCGCACGAGGGGCGCCATCGTTCGCCGACATGGCCGTCACCCTAGCCCGCGGAGAAAACAGCGGTCCGGCCTCGGGCCCCGTCTGCTGGCTCCCTCTGCCGACGACGGCGTCACGACATGGAGTGGCCTACCTCACAGCCGCCGTCACGGTCGCTCCGGCACATGGTCGCACGGAGAGATCGACCAGGTCACACGCTCGAAGCGTGGAGTTCTCACCATCGCTCAATCCCCACGTGAGAAGTCGGTGACGTGCGTGTGACACCGACGCGACGTCCGCATAACACGCATTTCCTACCTTTCCAGCACGCGCTCACCACAGGGGTGGGCCTGCACCGCTGGAGGGTTCATGACCACCACGACGCACGAGGTACCGGTCCCGGGCCAGGCGCCCCCCCTCTCGCACCGGCCGGGACGGTGGATCGACGCGTGGAACCCCGAGGATCCACGCCAGTGGGCCGAGGTCGGGCGATCCACGGCTCGGCGCAACCTGGTGCTGTCGATCTTCGCCGAGCTGTTGGGCTTCGGCGTCTTCGCCCTGTGGGGCATCGTGGTCCCGCAGCTCGCGGCGTTCGGGTACACCGGCGACGCCGCGTTGACGGAGACGCAGCAGTTCTGGTTGATCTCCGTGCCCGTCCTCGTGGGCGCGACTCTGCGTATCCCCTACACGTTCGCGGTTCCGCACTTCGGTGGTCGCAATTGGACGGTCATCTCGGCGCTCCTGCTGCTCATCCCGACCGTGGGCCTCGCACTCGCGCTACAGGCGCAGGCCGGTTTCCCGGTGTTGCTCCTCGTGGCAGCCACTGCAGGCTTCGGCGGCGGCAACTTCGCCTCCTCGATGGCGAACATCTCCTTCTTCTTCCCCGCCGCCGAGCGCGGCAGGGCTCTGGGCTTCAACGCGGCGGGCGGCAACCTCGGCACCGCCATCGTCCAGTTCCTCGTTCCCGTCGTCGTCGTGTGGGGCGCAGCGACCGCCGCCGACCCCGACCTGCCGATGGCCGGGTGGATGTTCGTCCCGGTCTGCCTTCTCGCAGCGTTGCTGGCCTGGCTCCTCATGGACAACCTGTGTTCGGCTGCCACCGACAAGAGGTCGTTCGCCCGGGCACTCCGCATGCGGCAGACCTGGTTGCTCGCCTTTCTGTACATCGGCACCTTCGGATCGTTCATCGGGTTCGCGGGCGTCTTCCCCAAGCTCATGCACGACGCCTTCCCCGAGCACGGCCTTTCGCTCGCGTTCCTCGGTGCCCTGGTGGGTTCGCTCGCCCGGCCGGTGGGCGGCTGGGTCGCGGACGCGGTCGGCGGCGCGGCGGTGACGCTCGGCTCGTTCCTCGCGATGGCACTCGGCGCGGCCGGTGCGATTCATGCCCTTCAGGCGCACGACTTCCTTGTCTTCATGGGCAGCTTCCTCTGGCTGTTCGTGTTCACCGGCGTCGGCAACGGTTCGATCTACCGGATGATCCCCGCGGTCTTCGAGGCCACCGCAGAGGATCGGTCGACGGCCGGACGGGATGCGACCAAGCGGCTCGCGGCGGGTGCCATCGGCATCGTCGGTGCCATCGGCGCCTACGGCGGGTTCCTCGTTCCGCAGTCGTTCTCCCTCGCCAAGGCGCACAGCGTCAGCGCGGCACACCCGCACGGAACGATCGTGCCGGCGCTCTGGGCGATCATCGCGGTCTACGGCGTCATGGCCGTCACCACCTGGGTCGTCTACGGACGACGCGGCGCGGTGCTCAGGGACCACAAAATCTGATGGCCGTCGACACGCACTGCCCGTACTGCGCGTTGCAGTGCGCGATGACCCTGACCCGCGGCCCTGGGGGGAGGGTCGAGGTCACCGCCCGTGACTTCCCGACCAACCGGGGAGGCCTCTGCCAGAAGGGCTGGACCAGCGCCGAGCTGCTGTCCACCCCCGACCGGCTCACGACGCCGCTCGTGCGCGACCGCAAGGGGGAGCACCGGGCGGCCACCTGGGAGGAGGCGTACCGGGTCATCGTCGAGGGTGTCCGCACAGCGCAGGCGCGGCGAGGCAAGGACGCGGTGGCGGTGTTCGGCGGGGGTGGGCTCACGAACGAGAAGGCCTACACGCTGGGCAAGTTCGCGAGAGTGGCGCTCGGTACGGCGATGATCGACTACAACGGCCGGTTCTGCATGGCCTCCGCAGCCGCCGCGGGCAACCGGGCGTTCGGTCTCGACCGGGGCCTTCCCTTCCCGCTGGCGGACGTCGACGGGGCCGACGCCGTGCTCCTGCTCGGCAGCAACCTCGCCGAGACGATGCCACTGTTCGTCCCGCACCTGGCCGAGGTCCGCCGCCGCAGCGGCCTCGTGGTCGTCGACCCCCGCCGATCGGCGACGGCGATGCTCACCGACGAGGGAGGCGGCCTGCACCTGCGGCCTCAGCCGGGGACCGATCTCGTGCTGCTCCTGGGTCTTCTCCACGCCGTGATCGGAGGCGCCGGGGTCGACGAGGTCTACCTGACCGAACGGGTGAGCGGGTGGGAGGGCGTCGCTCGTCAGGCCGCGGAGTGGTGGCCCGAGCGGGTGTCCGGAACGACCGGAGTCCCGCCGGAACAGATCCGCGAAGCGGCAGCGATCCTCATCGCCGCCTCACCGGCGGCGGGCGGGCGCGGTGCCTACGTCCTCACCGGTCGCGGTGCCGAGCAGCACGCGCACGGCACGGACACCGTCACCGCCGCGATCAACCTCGCCCTGGCTCTCGGGCTGCCGGGTCGGCCGGGCAGCGGCTACGGATGCCTCACGGGGCAGGGCAACGGGCAGGGAGGTCGCGAGCACGGCCAGAAGTGCGACCAACTCCCGGGCTACCGCGCGATCACCGACCCGCGTGCGCGGGCACACGTGGCGTCGGTGTGGGGCGTCGACGTCGACGACCTCCCCGGCCCCGGCCTGCCCGCCGTCGACATGCTCGGACGACTGGGAAGCGAGGACGGCGCGTCGGTGCTCTTCGTCCACGGCGCCAACCCGGCGGTGTCGGCGCCGGACGCCTCCCGATTGCGTGAACGCCTGACCTCCCTGGACCTGCTCGTCGTCGCGGACTTCGTCCCCTCGGCGACGACCGCCCTCGCCGACGTCGTCCTGCCTGTTCCGCAATGGGCCGAGGAGGACGGGACGATGACCTCCCTCGAGGGTCGGATCCTGCTCCGCCGGGCGGCGGTGACGGCGCCCGGCCAGGTCCGCGACGAGCTCGACATCTGGGCGGACCTCGCCATCCTCCTCGGGTGTGCCACACGATTCGAGCGCACGGCCGAGGCGGCGATGGACGAGCTGGCCCGGGCCAGCGCCGGCGGTCTCGCCGACTACGGCGGTGTCACCCACGAGCGGCTCCGGCGGGACGAGGCCCTTCACTGGCCCTGCCCCGATGAGAGGGAGGGCACCCCCCGGCTCTTCGAGACCGCGTTCGCCACCCCCGACGGCCGCGCACGCGCGGTCACCCCGACGATCGCCGGTGTCGTGGACGACCTGCGACCCGACGCACCGATCTACCTGCTCACCGGTCGCGTGCTGCGCCAGTACCAGTCCGGTGCTCAGACCTCCCGGATCCCCCAGCTCGGCCGCAGGGGTGAACACGCCTACGCCGAAGTGCACCCGCTCACCGCCCAGCGACTCGGGGTCGAGGACGGCGCCGACGTCGTCATCACCGGCGCGCGCGGCACGCTGACCCTGCCTGCGCTCGTGACGACGGCGGTCGACCCGGGTTGCGTGTTCACCCCGTTCCACCACCACGACGGTGGCGCCGTCGTCAACGACCTCACCAACCCCGCGGTCGACCCGATCAGCGGGATGCCCGAGTTCAAGGTGTGCGCCGTCGACGTGCGCGCCGCCGACCCCCGCGCGGAGGTACCCCGATGAGACTCGACACGCACCGACAGACCAGGCACACACGCGGGCGCCGACACCGTGTCGTCGTCGTGGGGAACGGCATGGTCGCCGCGAGGTTCATCGACGAGCTGCACCGGCACTCACCTCACGCCGCCGAGGGTTTCGACGTCCAGGTCATCGGTGAGGAGCCGCACGAGCCGTACAACCGACTCCTCCTCTCCGAGGTCATCGCGGGACGAGCGACGCTCGACGGGCTGCGCCTCCCCCAGCCCCCGGCCTGGGTGGGGGTGACACGCGGGGCCGAGGTCGTCCACATCGACCCCGTGGCGCGTCTCGTCGTCGACTCGCGGGAGGGGCAACATGCCTACGACACCCTCGTGCTGGCGACCGGCGCAGAGCCGCGTCTTCCCCTGCCACCGAGTACGGCTCGCGGTCTGCGATCGCTCCGCACACTCGATGACTGCCGTGAGTTGCTCGCCGCCACCGCCTCGACGGCCCGCGTCTGCGTCGTGGGCGGTGGGCTGCTCGGGATCGAACTCGCCTGCGGTCTTCGCGCTCGAGGTGCCGTCGTGACGGTGGTGCACCGCGCCACTCATCTCATGGAACGGCAGCTGGACGAGGCCTCCGCCGAGGTTCTCGCGCTGGAGATGGCGCGCCTGGGCATCGCGGTCGTCACCGGTGCACAGGTGACGACCGTGCATGAGAGCGCAGGTGCGGTGAGCGGCCTGGAACTGGACGACGGTCGGGTCGTGCCCGCCGACGTCGTCGTCGTCAGCGCGGGTGTCATCCCGCGAACCGCCTTAGCGGGGGCGGCCGGCCTCACGGTGGACCACGGCATCCTCGTCGGAGGTGACCTTCGCTCACCGGACGACCCTCACATCGCGGCGATCGGCGATTGCGCTCAGGAGGCGGGGTCGTGGACGGGCCTGCTCGCTCCCGGGTGGGATCAAGCGCGACGGCTGGCAGCCCAGCTGAGCGGTCGGCCGACGCAGTCGGCGCCGGGTGTCACCGACGTCATCGCGCTCAAGGCCGTCGGGCTGAGTGCCGTGACGATCGGCCGCCTCGACCCGACCCATCGCGTCCTCCGGCTGCACGACCCCGACGCCGGGCGGGCGATCACGGTGGCGACGGACGGAGGCCGGGTGACCGGCGCGATCTGTGTCGGTGCCGCGCCCATCGCGACGACTCTCGTGACGGCCTTCGAGCGAGGAACCCCCGTCCCCGTCGATCCGGCCTTCCTCCTCCTCGACGGCCTCCCGTCCACGCACGCCCCGGCCCCCCACCCAGCGTCGATGCCGGCGTCGGCGACCGTCTGTCGCTGCAACGACGTCTCGAAGCAGGCGATCCTCGACGCGCACGCCGAGGGTTGCCGCAGCGTCCCCGAGGTGGCCGAGGCGACGCGGGCGACGACGGGGTGTGGTGGCTGCGCCGCGACCGTCTGCGAACTCCTGGCATCGATGGAGGAGTCAGCTCCCCCGCGGCCACCGGAGACCCCACGGGCGGTGGCCCCCGTCGATGGTCCTTCGGTGTCAGGGGCCGGCCGATCTCACGACGTCCTCAAGGTGCCGTGAGAAAGGTGTTTCACCCCCGACACATAGAGGAGTCATCCGTGAAACACGGCCTGGCTAGGGTCGACGCACGCACGGCGAGGGGGGAGAACGCCACTTCACGCCTCACCCCCAGCCCTCCCCTGCTGACGGGGTGGCGCCGAGGCCCAGACGTCCCCCACCACCCGACCGGCATCGATCAGAGGAGTACGTCATGAGCGAACCCGACACCCACGTCGTCGTCATCGGTGGGGGCATGGTCGGACACCGGTTCGTCGAGGCCCTCCGCTCCCGCGATGCCGCAGGCGCACACCGGATCACGGTCATCGCCGAGGAGGGCCGGCTCCCCTACGACCGCGTGGCCCTGACCTCGTTCTTCGCGGGCCGGTCGCCGGACGACCTCATCCTCGGAGAGGACAGCCTCTGGCACGATCCGCTCGTCGACCTGCGGCGGGGCGTGACCGCCGTCGGCCTCGATCGCAGCTCTCGGACCGTGAGCCTGAGTGATGGGGATGATCTGCACTACGACCACCTCGTCCTCGCCACCGGTTCCTCCGCCTTCGTCCCGCCGGTTCCGGGTCACGACCTGCCGGGCTGCTTCGTCTATCGCACGGTCGACGACGTGATCGCCCTGGAGAAGTACGTCGAGCAGAGGCGCGCCGCGCACCCGGAGACACCCGTCCGGGGCGCCGTCGTCGGTGGAGGGCTGTTGGGGCTGGAGGCTGCCGGCGCCCTCCGCGCCCTCGGCGCGCGGCCCACCGTCGTCGAGTTCGCCCCGCGGCTCATGCCACTCCAGGTCGATGAGGGCGGCGCTGCCCAGCTCACGCGCATGATCGAGGACCTCGGTGTCGAGGTGAGGGTCGGCACCGCCACCGCGAGCGTGGACGACGAGCAGACGGGCCGCGTGCAGAGCATGGCGTTCGCCGACGGTGAACGGATCGCCACCGAGGTCGTCGTCTTCGCCACCGGAGTCCGGCCCCGGGACGAACTCGCCCGCACCTCAGATCTCCCGGTGGGTCCACGGGGCGGGGTCCTCGTCGACGAGGCGTGCCGGACGCCGGATCCGCGGATCAGTGCGATCGGCGAGGTCGCCTGCCTCGGCGGCGCCACCTGGGGGCTCGTCGCCCCCGGCTACACGATGGCCGAGGTCGTCGTGGACCGGTTGCTCGGCGGGGAGGCGGCCTTCCCGGGTGCGGACTGCTCGACCAAGCTCAAACTGCTCGGCGTCGACGTCGCGTCGTTCGGTGACGCGTTCGGCACCACACCGGGGAGCCTCGAGGTCGCCTACAGCGACGCGGTGAGCGGTGTCTACAAGAAGCTCGTCATGTCCGATGACGCCTCCACCCTGCTCGGTGGGATCCTCGTCGGCGACGCCTCGGCGTACGCCTCCCTGCGCCCGATGCTCGGGCGCCCGCTCGGCGTCGACCCCTCGGTGTTCATCGCTCCGGAGACCGCCGGCGCCGCGGCCGGCCTCGAGCTTCCCGACGAGGCGACCGCCTGCTCCTGCAACAACGTCAGCGCAGGTCAGATTCGTGAGGCCGTCACCGACGGGGGCTGTTGCTCGCTCGCAGACGTCAAAGGATGCACCCTCGCAGGCACGAGCTGCGGGTCCTGTCTGCCTCTCGTCAAGAAGCTCGTCGACACCGAGCTGACCCGCGCCGGGGTGAGCGTGAGCACGGCCCTATGCGAACACATTCCCCTGAGCCGGGCCGAGCTGTTCAACGCCGTCAAGGTCACCGGACTCACCACCTTCACGGCGATCATCGAACGTCACGGCACCGGGCACGGCTGCCACATCTGCAAGCCCACCATCGCCTCGATTCTCGCCAGCCTCGGCCACGGGCACGTGCTCGACGGTGAGCAGGGCACCCTTCAGGACACCAACGACCACATGCTCGCCAACCTGCAGAAGGACGGCACGTACTCCGTGGTCCCCCGCATCCCGGCGGGAGAGATCACCCCCGAGGGGCTCGTCGTCATCGGGGAGGTGGCGCGGGACTTCGACCTCTACACGAAGATCACCGGCGCCCAACGCATCGACCTGTTCGGGGCCCGCGTGGACCAGCTCCCCGCCATCTGGGCACGTCTCGTGGACGCCGGTTTCGAATCCGGACACGCCTACGGCAAGTCCCTCCGTGCCGTGAAGTCGTGCGTCGGGCAGACGTGGTGCCGATACGGCGTCCAGGACTCGGTCGCCATGGCCATCCGTCTCGAGCTGCGCTATCGCGGGCTCCGCGCCCCGCACAAGCTCAAGGTCGGAGTCTCCGGGTGCGCCCGCGAGTGCGCGGAGGCGCGGGGCAAGGACGTCGGCGTCATCGCGACCGATCACGGCTGGAACGTCTACGTGGGTGGCAACGGCGGGTTCACCCCCCGTCATGCGCAGCTCCTTGCGGAGGACCTCGACGACGACGCGCTCGTGAGGACCATCGACCGGTTCTTCATGTACTACATCCGCACCGCCGATCGGTTGCAGCGCACCGCCGCCTGGCTGGAGGAGGTCGACGGCGGTCTCGCGCACGTACGCGCCGTCGTCATTGACGACAGCCTCGGCGTCGCCGACGACCTCGACGCGGCGATGGCACGACACGTCGCCACCTACTCGGACGAGTGGCGCGACGTGCTCGAGGACCCGGAGAAGCTGTCTCGCTTCGCGGCGTTCGTCAACGACGACGGACACGACGACGGACTGCGGTACGTCGTCGAACGGGGTCAGCGCCGGCCGGCGACCCCCGAGGACCGGAACGACCCCCGGGTCGAGATCGTCGACGCCGCTCGGCGTCCCGTACTCGTCGCCGGGACCACGCTGGAGGTGCGCTCATGAACTGGAACCCCGTCGTCCCCCTCGACCGGCTGCCGGTCGGTCGAGCGGTCGTCGCGCGCGTCGACGGCGTGCAGGTCGCCCTCGTGCGCGTGCGCGGCGAGGAGGTCTACGCCGTCGGCAACCTCGACCCCTTCAGCGCCGCGCCCGTCATGGCCCGGGGCATCGTCGGCTCCACCGTCGTCGACGGAGACGAGCGCCGCACCCTCTCCTCACCGATGTACAAACAGGC
The DNA here is from genome assembly GCF_032060985.1 of Mobilicoccus sp. Lineage (NCBI taxonomy): Bacteria > Bacillati > Actinomycetota > Actinomycetes > Micrococcales > Dermatophilaceae > Mobilicoccus > Mobilicoccus sp. The sequence goes on along the minus strand of NZ_DAMBGD010000013.1, from coordinate 7,506 downwards.
CTTCGACCTCGCGACCGGCCGCTGCCTCGTCGACCCAGACGTAAGCCTCCCGGTCTGGCCGGTGCGGGTGATGGACGGCGTCGTCGCGCTCGGCGACCAGACCAGGGGCACGCTGCGTGACGCCCCGAACGAGTTCGCGCAGCAGGGCGCCGCGTGAGCACGACCCTCACGCTCGACCTGCGGGGACGACGGGTTCTCGTGCTCGGGGGCGGTGTGCGCGCTGCGCGACGCGTGTCCGAGCTCATCGAGGACGGCGCCGACGCCGTCGTCCATGCCGAGGTTCTGGGCACCGACCTGCGGGAGGCCCACGCCGAGGGACGCCTGGGGTGGTCGCGCACACCCCCCACGCCCACCGACGTCGCCTCGTCCTGGCTCGTGTGCCTGTGCACCGACGAGCACGCCGGCACCGGCGTCGGCGATGGCTCCGGCCGCGGAGGCGGCGCCGATGAGGACGACGAGCATCGCGTCGCACGGTGGGCGAGGGAGTCCCGGGTCTGGTGCGAGGGACTCGATGCCTTCCCGCTCGACGAGACCACGACACGGTCCCCCTGCGGCGACCCGACGGTGAACGAGGAATCGACCACGGCCGGGGAGTCGGTGGCGGTGGCAGACCCGGCGCAGGTGGCGGCACCGACGACACCTCGTGGCCGGGTGGTGCTCGTGGGGGGCGGCCCCGGGGCCGATGACCTCATCACGGTCCGGGGACTCCGCGAACTCGCACGGGCAGACGTGGTGGTCGTGGATCGCCTTGCCCCCACCGGCCTCCTTCATGGGCTCGGCGATGGCGTCGAGATCGTCGACGTCGGCAAGACGCCGTATCACCACCCGGTCCCGCAGCACGAGATCGACGGGCTCCTCGTCGATCGCGCTCGTCGCGGTCAGTACGTCGTCCGGCTCAAGGGCGGCGATCCGTTCGTGTTGGGTCGTGGCGGTGAGGAGTGGGCGGCGTGCCGCGAGGCGGGCGTCCCGGTGGACGTGGTGCCCGGCGTCTCCTCGGCCTTCGCCGCCCCGCTCGCCGGGTTGGTTCCGGTGACCTACCGTGGCGTCGCCACCGGTGTCCTCACGATCTCCGGACACGATGACCTCTCCCCCGACCTGTTGACGCGGTGGCCGCACACCATCGTCATCCTCATGGGCATGGGCCGACTGGCCGAGATCGCCGCCTCCCTCGTGCAGGCCGGCAAGGGCGCGCAGACGCCCGTGGCCGTGATCCACCGTGCGTACAGCCCCGACCAGCGTGTCGTGCGCGGCAACCTCGCCGACATCGCCGCCCGGATCGTCGCGGCCGGTGTCGGCAATCCGGCCGTCATCGTCGTCGGCAAGGTCGTCGAGGCCCTCCCGTACGATGCCTGAGGTGAACACGCAGCTCGCCGGCACGCGCATCGTGCTCACGTCCCAGCGACGCAGTACCGAACTCGGGGCGGCCCTCGAACGCCGCGGCGCCCGCGTCGATCACGCCCCCTCCTTGAGCATGGTCCCGCACGTCGACGACACCGCCTTGATGGCGGTCACGCGGGAACTCATCGACCGACCGCCCCAGGTCGTCGTCGTGACCACCGGTGTCGGCTTCACGGGGTGGATCGAGGCGGTCGACGCGGTCGGTCTCGCCGAGCCGATGGCCCGCATGCTCCAGAGCGCTCGGATCGTCGCGCGGGGACCGAAGGCCCGCGGTGCCATCCAGGCCGCAGGATTCACCCCCGACTGGGTCGCGGAGTCCGAGACGAGCGCCGAGCTGCGGGACTTCCTCCTCACCGAGGGAGTCGCCGGAGTGCGGATCGCGGTCCAACATCACGGATCCGGCGCGGACGGGCTCGACGAGGCATTCGAGGGCGCGGGCGCGGACGTCGCGTCACTCGTCACCTATCGCTGGGGACCGGCACCGGATGCGGAGGTGGTGGCACGGGCCGTTCGGGTGGTGGCGCGACTCGACTGCGACGCCGTCGTGTTCACGTCTGCTCCCGGCGCCGTGGCGTTCCTGCGTGCGGCGGAGGAGATCGGCCTCGAGAAGGAGTGTGTGGCCGCGATGAGCGACCCCCAGGGGGTGCTCGCCGCCACCGTCGGTCCCCTCACTGCGGGGCCCCTGCAGGCAAGGGGTGTCGATCCGTTGGTGCCCGACCGATTTCGGCTCGGCGCGCTCGTGCGTGCCCTCGTCACGGAGCTGGCCGAGCGTCGCGCCCCGGCGGTGTCGACGAGCGCCGGGGAGCTGCGGGTGCTCCGCAACGCCGCCCTGCTCGACGGCCATCCCCTGGTCCTCTCGCCGGCCGCGCTGACGGTGCTCCGACTCCTCGTCCAGGCCCGGGGGGCGGTGGTGACGCGCGAAGAGATTCTCCAGCTCCTGCCAGGCGCCACCGACACTCATGCGGCGGAGGTCGCGGTGGCCCGGCTGCGGGACGCCGTTCCCTCCCGCGACCTCATCAGCACTGTCGTCAAGCGTGGGTATCGCCTCGCGGTGACGGCATGAGCCGCGGACTGCTGATCTGCGCGCACGGCACCGACGACGCGGCGGGGCAGGCCGTCGTCGCCTCCCTCACGGCGCAGGTCGCCGACCTGCTCCCCGGGGTGGACGTGCGCGCGGCGTACGTCGACGTGCAGGAGCCCACGCTGCCGACGGCGGTGGAGGAGGCGGCGGGGCGGCACCACTCGGTGGTCGTCGTCCCTCTGTTGCTGTCCTACGGCTACCACGTCGCGGTTGACGTCAGGAAGGCCGTCGAGCCCCACCCGCACGTCATCGCCCGCGGTCAACTGGGCCCGCATCCCCTCCTCGTCGATGTGCTGCACGACAGGTTGCTCGAGGCCGGAGTGGCGCCGGAACGGCCGGTGGTCGTCGGTGTCGCCGGCTCGAGCAGGGCAGCCGCTGCGCAGGACGCCGAGAAGACCCGACGAATGCTTGCCGACCGGTGGGACGGCCCGGTGCGCGTCGGGTACCTGTCGGCGATGGCACCGACCGTGCCCGAGGTCCTCGCCGAGATGCCCGACGCAGCGATCGCGACCTACCTCGTCGGCCCCGGCTTCTTCCAACGAAAGCTCCAGCGCGCCGGCGCCCACGCCGTCAGCGCACCGCTCGGCGACGACCCCCGACTGGCTCAGCTCCTTGCGGCCGGCTACGCGGGTCAGCGCCCGGAGTCGCGCTGACGGCGACGCTACAGCGAGACCCCGAACGCCCAGACGAGCAGGGTCGTCGTCGTCAGCGTGACGAGCACGATCCCGATGAGGTTGAGGATGACGCCGCCCTTGACCATCTGCCCGACCGTCACGTACCCCGAGCCGAAGGCGATCGCGTTCGGCGGCGTGGCGACGGGGAGCATGAACGCGCAGGTCGCGCTGAGCGCGACCGGGACGGCGAGGAGCATGGGGTCGATGCCGAGGCCCATGGCGACGCCCCCGGCGACCGGCAGGAACGTCGCGGCGGTGGCGGTGTTGCTCGTCAGCTCGGTGAGGAAGAGGGTGCCGGCCGCGACGAGCGCGATGAGGACGATGACCGGGAGCGCGCCGAGGGCGCCGACCTGCTCGCCGATCCACTCCGTCAGCCCGGAGGAGGTGAACTGCGCCGACAGGGCGAGGCCACCGCCGAAGAGGAGCAGCACACCCCAGGGCAGGGCGACGGCGGAGTCCCAGTCGAGGAGGCGCACACCGCGGGCCGACCCGCCCGGGATGAGGAACAGCAGGACGGCCACGACGACGGCGATCCCGGCGTCGCTGATCGGCGCCGGGTCGAAGACCAGCGGAACGGCGACCCAGCTCACGGCGGCCAGGACGAAGATCGCGAGCACACGCATCTCACCGGCCGACATCGGGCCGAGCTTGTGCAGCTCGGACTGGAGGAGTTCTCGGCCACCGGGCAGTTCCTTGACCTCGGGGCGGAACAGCACCTGGGTGAGCAGGAACCACGTGACGACGAGGAAGGCGGCCGACAGCGGCACGCCCACGAGCATCCACTGCCCGAAACCGATGTTCACCCCGAACGCGTCGTGCATGTATCCGACGAGCAGGGTGTTCGGCGGGGTCCCGATGATCGTCCCCAGGGAGCCGAGCGAGGCCGCGTACGCGATGCCGAGCATGAGCGCCGTGCCGAAGTCGGACTTGATGACCGCGTCCTTGACCTCCGTGCTCTCCAGGTCGACGTTCGTGGGGTCGACGACCTCGTCGAGCGCGTCGGAGGACTCCCCACCCGCCACGCCGTCGCGCCCGCCCTCGCTCTCACGCTGCTCGCGGCGCGCATTGGACACGAGGAGCAGCACCGAGACACCGATCGGAAGCATCATGACGGCGGTCGCCGTGTTCGAGACCCACATCGACAGGAACGCGGTGGCCAGCATGAATCCGGCGACGATCCGGTTGGCCGAGGTCCCCATCACCTTGACGGTGAGCAGGGCGATGCGGCGGTGCAGGTTCCAGCGCTGCATCGCGAGGGCCAACATGAAGCCGCCCATGAACAGGAAGATGATGTTGTTGCCGTAGGAGGAGCCGACATCATTGACCGACGTGTCGGAGCCGAAGATCGGGAAGATGATGAGCGGCAACAATGCCGTCCCGGGAATGGGGATCGCCTCGCTCATCCACCAGATACCCATGAGGACCGCCGTGGCCGCGGTCAGGCGCCCGTCGTGGCCGAGATCCTCCGGCAGGATCAGATAGACGACCCCGGCGGCCAGCACACCGAGCAGGAATCCACCGAGCCGCAAGGCATGCGTGCGAGGTGGATCCCCCTCGGCGCGTTCACCAGGGGACTTGAAATCGATCTCTTCTCCGCGGTGGGGGTCGGCCTCCAGCCCGCGCAGATGATCTCCCGGCATGGGGTGCGACATGGCAATCTCCCGTTCGTCGGTGAGAGCCAACCTAATGGAATCACCGCAGGGGATCGCCGATCAGCGATCACCGATCGGGGGAATCCGGACAGAACGGGCTGAGTTGCCTGCCGGCCGTCTGAGCCGAATCCGCCGTCTCTCCTCGGGTGCTCGATCACCGACGACCCGCGCCGCCCCCTCCGACCACGCCGTCCGCGCACGCACGCCGAGCCGTTACGCTCACTGCCGACCGCGAGAGTTGGGAGAGAACGTGGCACCGGAGAACCGTCGCGGCCTGGGCGCCGCCCTGTGGTCGGCGCCGTCGCTGTTGTTGTGCGTGGCGGTGCTGGGCTGGTCGGGCAACTTCGTCGTCGGCCGCATGGTGGGCGCCACCGTGCCGCCGGTGGCCTTGGCCTTCTGCCGGTGGCTGGTCGCCGTCGTCGTCCTGCTTCCGTTCGGGTGGCGGCGGTTGCGGACCGACCTTCCCCTGCTGCGTGCGCAGGCTCCGCTCATCGGAGTGCTCGCGGTCTCGGGCATCACCGTGTTCAACACCTTCGTCTACATCGGGTTGGGGACGACGCCGGTGGTGACCGGGGTGCTGCTGCAATCGGTGGTGCCGGTGTTCATCCTCGTCTTCGCGGCGGTGCTGTTCCGCGAGCGTCCCGGGCTCACGCAGGTGGCGGGGTTGACGTTGTCCCTGCTCGGCGTCTGGATCGTCGTCACGGGCGGGCAGATGGTGCCCACCCGTTCGGGGCCGGCCACCGGCCTCGGGGCCCTGTGGATCCTCGCGGCCGTCATCAGCTACGCCCTGTACACGGCCGTGCTGCGGCTCGCTCCGCCGGTCCACCCGATCTCGCTGTTGCTGGCGACCTTCGGCGTCGGGCTGGCGTTCCTCGCGCCGTTCGCGCTCGGCGAGTTCCTCCTGGGGGCGCGGATGCCGCCCACACCGGGGACGGTCGCCGCGGTGCTCTACGTCGCCCTGGTGCCGTCGATCCTGTCCTACTTCTGCTGGAACCGAGGCGTGCAGCTCCTCGGCGGAGCCCGCGCGGGCCAGTACATCCACCTCATGCCGGTCTTCGGCGCCGTCCTCGCCTTCGTCGTCCTCGGCGAGGCCCTGCGCCCCTACCACCTCCTTGCCGGGGCGGTCATCGGCGCCGGGATCATCCTCGCCGGCCGTCGGCCCCGCATCCCCGCGCCGGTGTCCTGAGTCGGCACGCCCGCGGCCGCCGGAGCTCGACCCACACGACCGCCCCGTGGACGAACCGCGCCCAGCTCCCGCCTCACCGCTGCGTATTCCCGCTCACCCGGTGCGAATCGGCACAGTGTGCGGCCGTCCCCGATCGGGTACTGACCCGTCATGGTTGACGCCTCCCACGACACCGACACCACGACGACAGATCAGCTCACGCTTCAGGACCCGGTCTCCCGGTACCCCTCGATCACCCCTCCCGCCGAGGCCCTCCCCGGCACCGGCCTCGACGCCGAGATGGCCCCGAAGGCCGACCTCGGGGAGCACTCTTACCGCGGCACCGGCCGCCTCGAGGGCCGTAAGGCGCTCATCACCGGTGGTGACTCCGGCATCGGCGCGGCCACGGCCATCGCCTTCGCCCGCGAGGGCGCGGACGTCGTCCTCACCTACCTCGAGCAGGAGGAGGAGGACGCGAAGAACGTCGCCCGCATCATCGAGGCCGAGGGCCGCACCGTCGAGACGATCCCCGGCGACCTGCGCGACAAGAAGTTCTGCAAGGACCTCGTCGCCAAGGCCGTCGAGACGCTCGGCGGGCTCGACATCCTCGTCAACAACGGCGGCAAGCAGGTCGCCGTCGAGGGCATCGAGAACATCACCGACGAGCAGCTCGAGGCGACCTACGACGTCAACATCCTCGCGATGTTCCGCCTGGTCAAGGCCGCCCTGCCGCATCTCGAGCCGGGTTCGACGATCATCAACACGACCTCGATCCAGGCCTACGAGCCCTCCGAGACCCTCGTCGACTACGCCTCCACCAAGGCCGCCATCAACAACTTCACCAAGGGCCTCTCCCAGCAGCTCGCCCCCAAGGGCATCCGCGTCAACGCGGTCGCCCCCGGGCCGATCTGGACGCCGCTGCAGCCCGCCGGTGGCCAGTTGCCCGACGACCTGCCGGAGTTCGGCAAGGCCACCCCGCTCGGACGCGCCGGTCAGCCGACCGAGCTCGCCCCGGCCTACGTGTTCCTCGCCTCCCCCGAGAGCAGCTACGTCGTCGGCGAGACCCTCAACGTCAATGGCGGCATGGTCAGCCCGTGATGCCGCGACACCGTGACGTCGCCGGGTCGCCGCCCCGACCACCGCGGCAGCGACGCCTGACGTCTCACGACGGGGCCCGTCCACGCAGGCGCGTGGGCGGGCCCCGTCGTTCGTCGGCGGATCGACTTCTCGGGGGTGTCCGCCGGGCGGACGTCCGGAACCCGTCACCGGCCCCGTCCGTCACAGCGCCGCCTCCCGGCCGGACCCCCGACGCGGACCTTCGGCCGGGCACGACCGCAGCGCTCGGCGACGAGGCGGTCGAGACGTTCACCACGGCGCGGTGCGGAACGAACCCGTCATCCACAGGGCTGCTCTCGGCCTTTTATACATACTTATGTACGAGTAAAATGAGAGCATGACGGGCCACCTCACACCCCCGGAGATGTCGCTGGACTCAGCCGTCGCGCTGCTGGGTCTGGGGCGCCTGGGTGCGGTGCT
>NZ_DAMBGD010000012.1:0-115888 GCF_032060985.1 Mobilicoccus sp. | reverse complement strand
CTCTTACCAAGACGCGCCGGAATACCCACCCCCGGACGGTGGATCAGGGCTGAGCGCACCTCCCACGTCGGCGCGCGCCGGGCTCCCCACTCCGACCGGGACTGAGCCGGAACGGTCACTCGCGGGTGTGCTCGCCCAACGTCGACCGGCGACGGGCCGCCCGAAGGGCCATGTGCAGCGTGTGCCCCACCGAGCCGGGTCGTAGCCAGACCCGGGCGGGGGTGTCGGCCACGACCCGCAGAACGTCCCTGGTGGCACCGGCGTTGGCGAAGAACTCCATGAACATGCGCTGGCTGGCCGCGAGCGCGTCGGCGTCCAGACGGCGGCGCCGGCGGCGGACCTGCCGATACATGTGCCGATGCCCCGAGATGACGTTCTCGCGGCTCCGGGATATCCGCACCGGATCGGTCGGGTCCTGCACGTAGGTGACGAGCGGTTCGCGGACCACGCAGACCCCTCCCGTGTCGTTGAGGCGGAGGTACAGGTCCCAGTCCTGGCACGACCTGAGGGCGGTGTCGGGCCCTCCGATCCGTTCGAGTGCCGCCTTCTCGACGAGCAGCACGGAGTAGCCGCCGAGGGCGTTCCTCACGCACAGCTCCGGGCATCGCACACCGTCGATGTCGGGCTCGATCTCCATCCGTACCTCGCCGTCGGGTGTCTGGAGACGGAACCACGTGCCGCAGAAGGTGTAGGACGGCCCCTTGGCGGCGAGGAGGTCCAGCTGGCGCTCGAGTTTGGTCGGCCACCAGACGTCGTCACTGTCGAGGAACGCGACGTACCGGCCTCGGGCATGCGCGACGCCCGTGGCCCGGGCCGCGTTGCCGCCCAGATTCCTCTCGTGGACCACGAGGCGCACGCGCGGGTCGGGGATGTCGCGCACGACCTCGGGCGTCTCGTCGGCCGAGGCATCGTCGACGACGACGATCTCGAAATCCTGATGGGTCTGCCCCAGCACACTGTCCACGGCGGCCCGGATCGAGCCCGCACGTCGATAGGTCGGGACGACGACGGTGACCGTCGGGGCGCCGGTGTCGGCACCGGCCTCGGACGGCTGGAGTGCCGTCGCGGAGGAGGGGTCGGAGTCTGCAGGGGTGGCCGAGGCTGTCACGAGACGTCCTTCGTTCGGCCGCCGATCCTCCCCGGAACAGGCGGCTGGGTGAGCGGATCCCCTGTCGCAGCAGCCTAGGTGACGCGTCCTCCTCGGTCTAACTGACTCCGGTACGGCTCGGTCCGCCGATTCGCCGGGCGGGGACACCCGCGTACGTGTACTCGGCCTCCGTGTCGGTGAGCAGGACCGCGTTCGCGCCCACCCGCGTGCCGTCGGCGATCTGCACCGGCCCGAGGACCTTGGCCCCCGCGCCGAGGAAGACGCGGTCGCCCAGCGTCGCGGCGGGCCTGCCGTCGCGGACCCCGATCGTCACCTGGTGGTACAGCGTGAGGTTCTTCCCGATCGAGACCGACGGATGCATGATGACCCCGCGCCCCGCGTGCTCGAGCTTGACGCCGGGCCCGGCCCAGACCTCGTGCGGCAACTCGGCACCGATGACGCCCTGGGTCCAGACCAGATCCGCGAGCAGCACGAGGCGTCGGACGATGAAGGCCCCCGGTCCCTTGGCGTACCGCAGGCACTGACCCGCCCGCCAGATCGCGAGTGTGAGGCGCTGGTACGGGTAGGGCGAGCGGGCGTAATCCGCGGCGAGCAGCTCACGGCAGGTGCGCATCGCCGTCCTCAGATCGCGAGGACGCTCCGCGGGGGTGGGTGAGGTCACGTGGGTCTCCGAGGGGTGCAGGTCTGCGACGACGCATCGGGTGAGTCGTCGTGCGGACGCCGAGTCGCGTTGAGCGCCAGCCGAGTCCCCACTAACGTTACCGAGTATGACCCCTGTGAGCCCCACGTCCTTCCGGCCGGGCGCCGACGCCGGGGACGCGCACGACGGGCGACGCGACCGCGTGGTCGGCGTTGCGCTCACGGCCGTGCTCTCCCCCGCGATGGCCGTCCGTGGCGCCGTCGGACTGGTTCGACAGGGGCGGGTGTTCGACGAGCACGTGCGTGTGGGCCGTCACGGTCGGCCCGTCACCATCCGCTCCTTCGCCGGCGACGCCCCCGGCCGCCGACTCGCCTACCTGCTCTCCGTCGCCTCCGGTGACCTTCGCTTCTTCGGGCCCCGCCCGCTGCATCCCCGCGACGTCGCCGCACGTCGTTCACGTGATCCCGACCTCACGCCGGGTCTCATGTCCGCGCATCGGTTGCGTGCCCGCACCGGCATCGCCTACGAGGGGAGCGAGGCGCCACAGACGGATCTCACCACGTTGAAGGGCGCGGGCCTGGTGGTGCGCTACGCCGTCGCCGAGCTCCTCGGCGGTGGCGGCCGACCGGCTCCACCCCGCCTCACCGTCCTCGGTGTCGAGGTGACCAACACGAGCATGGACGAGGCCGTCGACTGGGTCGTCGACCGCGCACGGGACGAGCGGCCGGCGCTGCTCGCGTTCGTCAATCCCGACTGCCTCAACAAGGCCGTGACCAACTCCGCCTACCGGTCCGTGCTCGGGCGGGCCGCGCGGGTGCTGCCCGACGGCATCGGCATCAAGATGGCCGCCCGGTTCCAGGGCGTCGACGTCCGCGAGAACGTCAACGGCACCGACATGTTCCCCCGGCTCTGCGAGCGGGCGGCCATCGAGGGGCTCTCTCTCTATCTCCTGGGCGCCAGGCCGGGGGTCGCGGCGGCCGCGGCCGAGGAGATGCGCCGCCGGTTCCCCGGTCTGTCGGTGGTCGGCACGCGAGACGGATACTTCGACACCGACGCCGAGCCCGCGGTCATCGAGGAGATCCGCACCTCGGGGGCCGACATCCTCATGGTGGCCTTGGGAGTCCCCCGCCAGGAGTTCTGGCTCGACGAGCACCTCGAGTCGCTCGGCGTCGGCGTCGCCATGGGCGTCGGCGGTCTCTTCGACTTCTACTCCGGCCGCATCCCACGCGCACCGGGCTGGCTGCGCGAGATGGGGTTGGAGTGGATCTGGCGCCTGACCCAGGAACCTGGCCGGATGTGGCGTCGGTACGTCGTCGGCAACCCCGTCTTCCTCGCTCGCGCCTGGTGGGAGGCCCGCCGCCGCGGAGGCATCGGCGACTCCGAACGTCCTCCGCTCCTCGGCTACGGCTACTACGGTGACGAGCCCGCGACCCTCGACGCCGTTCTCGCCGACCCCGGTGTGAGCGACGACGTCGTGAGCGCACCCGCCGACTCGACGGCCCCCGGCTCTCCCGAGGCCGAGGGATCCGCCCCGGCCGGCGCCGAGGAGGACCGGCCGGCCGACCCCCGGGACCGGCCGGCCGGCGCCGTGGTCACGGGCGGCCGTGATCCATCGGCAAGAACTGCACCTCGTTCCAAGGGAACTCGTGCATCACGTCCCAGGCGTGTCCGCCGATGAGGCTGTCCCACGGGTCGCTCCCGGTCGCCTGACGCTCCAAGGCGCCCGACTCCGCCGCGACCGCCACGGACCCGCCGCGGTCGGTGACCACGAACCCGTACGTCTGAGCGGCCTCGGCGATCATCCGCCCCAGCGGCGTGAGGTTGTACCGGTCGAGGTCGAGCGCAGGGTTCAGGCGGAACCGTTGCCCCTCCACCGGGGCGAGCGGGGAGGAGGAGGTGCCGTCGGTGCGGTTCGCCGGCCAGGAGAACGCGCCGGAGCGGACCTCGGGCAGCGAGATGCTGAGGGCGTGGTCGATCCGGCCACGACGCACATCGGCGAGCGACACCATGCCCGGCGTGACGGCGAGTCCCGAGGCGCTGGCCCCGAACCCCAGCGGGAAGATGCCCTGCGAGGTCGAGACGTCGTCGATCCGGCCACCCCAACACGCCGACCATCCGCCGTCGGGGTCACGCCGCATCTGCCAGAACTCCCACAGCTCGTCACTCGTCGGGTCGTAGATCGTCATCTGACCGTCGTCGCCGGCAGCGGCCTCGGCGTCGTCCGGCACCGGCACCTCGCGGAAGTAGCCGGGCCCGTCGTAGAGGCTCGGGGGGATCCGGCCGTCCGGACTGCAGGAGTACCGCACGTCCACGCGCTTCGTGCCGGCCGGGACGCGGTGATGCCCGACGTGGTAGGAGTACGCGTTGAACGCGGCGATCCCGCCGTAGCGCGACGAGACCTCGCCGGCGAGGGCATCGGCCATCGCCTTCGAATCCTCGCGCACCGGCGCCTTGGAGATGTCCTGCGTGTAGAAGCTGTTCGGCGCCAGGGTCACCTCACGGTGCGGAGCGTCGGCCGGGATCGGCACCTCGGAGGTCGACACGACCTCGATGGCGCTGATGAGCGGGAGATCCTTCTTGGCCACGAATCGCAGGTCGAGGCGGCCGTCGGCCACCGGCACGTCGAACACGAGGTCATGGGCCGTGGCCGGACCCACGGCGGCGGTGATGTCCACGTCCGCCGCGCGGATCTGCCCCTCGGCCATGACGTCGAAGATGCGGTGCCCGGGGCTCCAGTAGCTGTCCTCGGCCATCAACAGTCGCACGCGGTACGTCGCCTTCGCCGGGACGGGCAGCTCGTACCCGCGAACGTCCCACACGTTGGCCCGGTAGAGCTCGTCCTCGTCGGTCCCCTTGATGTCCCAGCCGGCCATCTTCGTCGAGGTCCGCCAGCTGCCCAGGGTCGCCGACCACCGGCTCCACACATGACCCGCGCTGTCGGTCACCGGTGTCGGACGGGCCACCATGCGCGACTCGAAGATCCGCTTCTCCACCGGCGTACCGCCCGGATCGGGCGTGGTCGGCGTCGGGCCGGGTGTCGAGGGGGGCGCCGGGACGAGCTGATCCACCGCCACGGCGGAGACGATGGCGTTGTCGGCCAGCGCCGTGAACGTCAGGTCCAGTCGCCCGTCGTCGACGTGGACGGTGAACTCACGGACGAGAGCCGTGCGCCTCCCGACCTCGGCGAAGATGTCGATCCCCTTCGCCACGGTCTTGCCCTCCGCGCCGACGTCGAAGACGCGACGGCCCGGTTCGGTCCACCACCCGTCGACCAGGTGAAGGCGCACTCGATAGTCCCCGGGCTCCGGGACCGGCGTCGACCAGCCACTCATCCCGTAGACGGCGCTCTGGTAGAGGATGTCGTCGTCGGTCTTGTCGATGGGGACGGACCCGAGGGTCGTCGAGCGGCGGACATTGCCCGTCCAGCCCCGAGGAGTCGTCCATTCGGTTCCCGAGGAGTCCTTGACCGGGTGGTCCCAGCTGCTCATCCGCACCACCGGCCGCTCCACCGGTGCGGGCGGGGGCGGAGGGGCCGGGATGTCACCGACCCGCGTGATCTCCACGGCCGAGACCAGGGTGTTCTCGACGCGGGCGACGAAACCGAGGTCGAGGGCGCCATCGGTCACCTCGACGTCGAACGTCAGGTCGTAGGCCCGGCCCTTGCCGGCACGAGCGGCGATGTCCACACCCTTCTCCATCACCTTCCCCTCGCCGACGACGTCGAAGACGCGGCGACCCGCCTCGGAGTACCAGTCCTCTGCGAAGAGCAGACGCACCCGGTAGACGCCCTGGCTGGGAACCGGAGCGGTCAATCCCTTGGCCCCGACGGCATTCACCTCGTAGAGGTCGTCCTCGGTGGTACCGAGCACGTCCTTGTTGAAGAGGATCCAGGAGCGGCGGTCGGTCCCGAACCGGTTGACGCCCGACTCCCACACCCGCCCCATCGAGTCGGTGACGGGAGAGTTGTTCGTGGTCACGCGGTGGGTCCAGGCGTCGGTGGCGGCCGCGGGTGGCGGTGACGCCATGGTCAGAGAGGTGAGGACGAGGACGAGGGCGGTGAGAAGACCGCCCGCCCTTCGACGGGCATGAGAAGACATGGCAAGGTTCCTTCGTCGGTGAACGTGCCGCCGCCTGGCAGAGCGGACGACGTCGGCGGTGGTGTCGGCCAGCTCCCCGCACCGGGGTGTCCCGGTTCGCGAGTGAGGACGACGGAGCTCGGCACGCCCGTCCTGCACCGAATCGGCGCGCGACGGATCAGGGCTGCCCCGGGACGCGTGCGAGATCCCCGGGCGGACGGTGAGCCCGTGGGGGGCGACTCACCATCGGTGGGATGGGACGGGAGGGAGTCGGAGGCGGTCGAGGGACGTGCGCGTCGTGTCGGTCAGCCGCGGGGGCGGCCGTAATCCGGAGGAAGCACCTGGACGCGGTCCCACGGGAAGCCCTTGAGAGCGTCGTACGCCTCACCACCGAGGAGGACGGGCCACGGGTTGACACCGGTCCGCGCCTTCTCGGGCGCGCCCGACTCCGTCGCCACCCCGACTGCGCCGGAACGGTCCGTGACGATGAACCCGTAGCGCTGGGCGGCCTCGGCGACCAACCGCCCGAACGGAGTCAGGTTGTACCGAGTGAGATCCAGCGTCGGGTCCAGGCGCAGGCGCTGACCCTCCATGATCGCGGTCCCCGGAGGCTGCGTGCCGTCCGAGCGGTTCGCCGGCCACGAATGCGTGTCCCAGCGCGACACGTCGATGATCCCGAGGTTCATGGCATGGTTGATCTCGTTTCGCCGGACGTCATCGGCAGTGATCACGCCGCCCGCGATGACCAGCCCGGATGCACTCGCACCGTACGGCGCCGGGTACACGGGGCGAATGGTCTTCGACACGTTGTCCAACCGCCCACCCCAGCAGGCCTCCCAGCGGCCGGTGCCGGCGTTCCGCCGCATCTGCCAGAAGTCCCACACCTGGTCGGCGGCCGGATCGTAGACCGTCATCTGCCCGTCCGAGCCGTTCGCGGCGACCGCGCCTCGCGGCACCGGCACGTCGACGAAGTGCCCCGGACCGTCGTACAGCCCGCTCGGCACGCTGCGCTTGTTCTGACAGTCGTGGAAGCCGACGCGGATGCGTGGAGTCCCCTTCGGGGCGACATTGAACGCGACGTTGAAGCCGTAGGCGTTGGTCGCCGCCACCCCACCCCAGAAGTTCCTCACCTGTCCGGCCAGAGCCGCCGCAAGGCGGTCGCTGTTCGCCGCCAACGGTGCTTTGTCGATCCTCGTCGTGTACGGGTTCCCGGGGGCGAAGGTGATGAGGCGCGGCGCCGGACGAGGCAGCGCGACGGGCACCGTCGACTGCACCTCGATCGCGGAGACGAGCGGAAGGTCGGCCCGCTTGACGTAGTCGAGGTTGAGGAACCCGTCGGTGACCCGGACGTCGAACGTGACGCGGTGTGCGGCTCCCTGCCCGACGGCACGGAAGACGTCCAGATCGCGAACGACCGTCCGCCCCTCCGCCCTCACGTCGAACACCCGCTGGCCCTCCGAGGTGGCCTTGTCGTCGGCGAAGTGCATCGTCACCCGATAGGTGGCCGCCGCCGGGACCGCGACGTCATAGCCCTTCGCGTCCCACGCGTTCGCCTGGTACAGAACGTCGTCCGACGTCCCCGCGAAGTCCTTCCCCTTGAACGTCGTCGAGATCCTCCGGGTGCCCCAGTTGGCCGGGATCGCTCCCCACACCTGTCCTGCCGAATCCTTGACGGGATACGGGTGGGCCGTCACCCGACTCCTGAAGACCGCGGTCTGGGGAGCCGGCTTCGTCGGCAGCGGCTTCTTCGCCACCGGCGTCTTGGCCACCGGCTTCTTCGCCACCGGCTTCTTCGCCACCGGCTTCTTCGCCACCGGTGCGGGCGCGGGCTTCTTGGCCGCTGCCTTCGCCGCAGGCCTCCTGGTGGTCGGCCTCTTCGCCACCGGCTTCAGGGCACGCCTGGTGGTTGCCTTCTTGGCCGACTTCTTGGCCGGCTTCTTGGCCGTGGACTTGGCCGCCCGCTTCCGGACGGACGTGGACGTGCGCTTCTTCGCAGCGGACGCCTTCGAGGTCGGCGCCTTCCTCGCCGCCGACGTCACGACGCCGCCGGTCACGGCGGACGCACTGGAGGTGGCCGGGAGCGGTTGGGCTGCGGCGGACCGTGCGGTGGCCGACGGCGCAGGGGAGATCGTGAGCGCGAGTAGGGGCAGGCTGCTGAGAACGATGGCAGGGCGAAGACGAGGGCGAGACATGGTGCCTTCCATGGCGGGTGAGTCATCCGTGAGACCGAACGCCCTCCCATCGACTCCGCACCGGACCTCCTGAGACCGACCGACGACCGCGGAGAGGGACGACCCGCGTCCTACCGCGACGAATTGTCCGGTTCCGCCGTCCGACACCGCAATCCGACCGGGCTGCCATGCATACCAACCCGGCGTCGATCCAGACATGACGAGAGAGGGGCCCCGCAGCTCGCGCTGCGGGGCCCCTCTCTCACCTTCGGAAGGAGCGACTGTGTCGCCGTCCCTACCTCGGGCTCATCGCCGTCACGTCGACGTCACTTCTCCAGCTCAGCCGCCTGACGCTCGACGTCGTCCAGCCCACCGCACATGAAGAACGCCTGCTCGGGCACGTGGTCGTACTCGCCGTCGCAGATCTTCGTGAAGGCCTCGATGGTGTCCACGAGCGGAACCGTGGAGCCCTCGATACCCGTGAACTGCTTGGCCACGTAGGTGTTCTGCGAGAGGAACCGCTGGATGCGGCGCGCCCGGTTGACGAGGATCTTGTCCTCTTCGGAGAGCTCGTCGATACCGAGGATCGCGATGATGTCCTGGAGCTCCTTGTTGCGCTGGAGGATCCCCTTGACGCGCACCGCGGTGTCGTAGTGCTCCCTGCTGATGTACCGCGGGTCGAGGATGCGGCTCGTCGAGGTGAGCGGGTCCACGGCCGGGTAGATACCGAGCGAGGCGATCTCACGCGAGAGCTCGGTGGTGGCGTCGAGGTGGGCGAACGTCGTCGCCGGCGCCGGGTCGGTGTAGTCGTCGGCGGGCACGTAGATCGCCTGCATCGAGGTGATCGAGTGACCACGCGTCGAGGTGATGCGCTCCTGGAGGACACCCATCTCGTCGGCGAGGGTCGGCTGGTACCCCACGGCTGACGGCATCCGGCCGAGCAGCGTGGAGACCTCGGACCCGGCCTGCGTGAACCGGAAGATGTTGTCGATGAAGAGCAGCACGTCCTGCTTCTGCACGTCGCGGAAGTACTCCGCCATCGTGAGCGCCGAGAGGGCGACGCGAAGACGCGTGCCCGGCGGCTCGTCCATCTGACCGAAGACCAGGGCGGTCTGGCCGAGGACTCCGGCCTCCTCCATCTCGACGATGAGGTCGTTGCCCTCACGGGTGCGCTCACCGACACCGGCGAACACCGACACACCACCGTGGTCGCGCGCGACACGCGCGATCATCTCCTGGATGAGGACGGTCTTGCCGACACCGGCACCACCGAACAGGCCGATCTTTCCACCCTGCACGTACGGGGTGAGCAGGTCGATGACCTTGATGCCCGTCTCGAACATCTGCGTCTTGGACTCGAGCTGGTCGAACGCCGGAGCCGAACGGTGGATGCCCCACCGCTCGTTGATCTCCAGGGTCTCGCCCGTGCCTGCGAGGTCGAGGCAGTCACCGGTGGCGTTGAAGACGTGCCCGAGGGTGACGTCCCCGACGGGGACCGTGATCGGACCGCCGGTGTCGTGCACCTCCTGGCCACGCACGAGACCATCGGTCGGCTGCAGCGAGATCGCGCGGACCAGGTTGTCGCCGATGTGCTGGGCGACCTCGAGGTTGATGCGCTTGGTCTCCCCACCGAGGCTCACCTCGGTGTGGAGGAGGTTGTACTGGTCCGGCATCGCGTCGGCGGGGAACTCGACGTCGACGACGGGGCCGATGATGCGGCTCAGACGACCGACGCCACCCTCGGTCTGCCCGGAGGTCGTGGGCTCGACATACGTAGTAGACATACCGTGCGTACTCCCTGCTCTCTCTTACTTGGAGTCCGCGAGGGCATTGGCGCCGCCCACGATCTCGCTGATCTCTTGGGTGATCTCGGCCTGGCGCGCCTCGTTGGCCAGCCGGGTGTAGGTCTTGATGAGTTCGTCGGCGTTGTCGGTCGCAGACTTCATGGCCCGCTGACGCGCCGCGAGCTCCGAGGCCGCCGCCTGCAGCAGGCAGTTGTAGATCCGGTGGGTCACGTACTGCGGGAGCACGGTGTCGAGCAGTTCCTCGGCGTTCGGCTCGAACTCGTACAGCGGGTGCATCGAGTCAGTGCCGCCGTGGCCGTAGTCGTCCGTGTTCGCCTCGTCCGCGTCGACGACCGCCAGCGGGAGCAGCCGCAACGTCCGGGGCTCCTGGGTGACCATCGACCGGAACCGGGTGTAGACGACGTGGACCTCGTCGACCGAGCCCTCGTCCTCCCCCAGGTAGGTGGCGAGCACGGCGTCGCTGATCGCCTTCGCCGTCTCGAACGTGGGGGCGTCGGTCGACTCCTCCCACGACTCGGCGAAGTCGCGGTTGCGGAAGCTGTAGTAGCGCATGGCCTTGCGGCCGACGAGGAAGGGGACGACCTCCTTGCCCTCGCTGCGCAGGCGCTCGACGACGCGCTCGCTCTCCTTGAGCACGGAGGACGCGTAGGCGCCCGCCAGGCCGCGGTTGCTCGTCATGATGACGACCGCGGCGCGGGTGGGGTTCTCGTTGGCCGTGATGAGGGGGTGATCCATCTCTCCGTAGGACGCCACGGCCGAGAGTGCCCGGGTGAGGGCGGCCGAGTACGGGGTGGTGTCGTCCACCCGCTGCCTCGCCTTGACGACGCGGGAGGCCGCCATGAGCTCCATCGCCCGAGTGATCTTCTTGATCGAGCTGACGGAGCGGATGCGCTGCCGGTAGACCCGGATCTGCGCTCCCATGTTTTTCCGCCCTTCTGTGGTTCGTGTGTGCGCTCGGTGCTGTCGGTGGGGATTCCGTGCGGGCGGCCGAGTCCGGGGTACCGGACCCGGCCCGCCCTACGGAGAGTCTCGGCCGTCAGCGACGGACGATCTGCGCCTGGTCCATGTCCTCGTCGCGAGCGGCCTCGACGGGCTCGTCGTCCCCGACGGCCACGAGGCCCTCGTCCTCGCCCGGCCGGAAGTCGCGCTTGAAGGCCGCCATGGCCTCCTCCATCGCGTTCTTCGTGTCGTCCTCGAGCTTCTTGCTCTCGCGGATGGCCTCGAGGATGCCGGGGTGGTTGCGACGCACGTCGTCGAGGAACTCGTTCTCGAAGCGGCGGACATCGGAGACCTCGACGTCGTCGAGCTGGCCGGTGGTGCCGGCCCACACGGCGACGACCTGCTCCTCGACCGGGAGCGGCGAGGACTGCGGCTGCTTGAGCAGCTCCACCAGACGCGCACCGCGGGCGAGCTGCGCACGGGAGGCGGCGTCGAGGTCGGAGGCGAACATCGCGAAGGCCTCCATGGCGCGGAACTGCGCGAGGTCGAGCTTGAGACGACCCGAGACCTCCTTCATCGCCTTGATCTGGGCCGAACCACCGACACGGGAGACCGAGACACCCACGTCGATCGCCGGGCGGACGTTGGAGTTGAACAGGTCCGCCTGGAGGTAGATCTGACCGTCGGTGATCGAGATGACGTTCGTCGGGATGTACGCCGAGACGTCGCCCGCCTTGGTTTCGATGATCGGCAGGCCCGTCATCGATCCGCGACCCATGTCGTCGGACAGCTTGGCGCAACGCTCGAGCAGGCGGCTGTGCAGGTAGAACACGTCACCGGGGTAGGCCTCGCGACCCGGCGGACGACGCAGCAGCAGCGACACGGCGCGGTAGGCCTCGGCCTGCTTGGACAGGTCGTCGAAGACGATGAGGACGTGCTTGCCCTGGTACATCCAGTGCTGGCCGATGGCCGAACCGGTGTAGGGGGCGAGGTACTTGAAGCCCGCCGCGTCGGAGGCCGGGGCCGCGACGATCGTCGTGTAGTCCATGGCGCCGGCCTCTTCGAGCGTCCCGCGCACCGAGGCGATGGTCGAGCCCTTCTGGCCGATCGCGACGTAGATGCAGCGCACCTGCTTGTCGGGGTCGCCGGACTCCCAGTTGGCCTTCTGGTTGAGGATCGTGTCGACCGCGACGGTGGTCTTGCCGGTCTGGCGGTCGCCGATGATGAGCTGACGCTGGCCACGCCCGATCGGGATCATCGAATCGACGGCCTTGATGCCGGTCTGCAGCGGCTCGTGCACCGACTTGCGGGCCATGACGTTGGGGGCCTGGAGCTCGAGCTCGCGGACGCCCTCGTTGGGGATCTCGCCCATGCCGTCGATCGGCTGGCCGAGGGGGTTGACGACCCGGCCGAGGTAGCCGTCGCCGATGGGCACGGACAGGACCTCACCGGTGCGGCGGACCTCCTGGCCCTCGTCGATACCGGCGAAGTCGCCGAGGACGATGACACCGATCTCGTGGACATCGAGGTTGAGCGCGAGGCCGAGGGTGCCGTCCTCGAACTTCAGCAGTTCGTTCGCCATCGCCGAGGGGAGACCCTCGACGTGCGCGATGCCGTCACCGGCGTCGACGACCCGGCCCACCTCCTCGCGGGTGGCCGAATCGGGCTCGTAGGACTGCACGAAGGAATCCAGTGCGGCCCGGATCTCCTCCGGACGGATCGTAAGCTCCGCCATCGTTTCGTCTCTCTCCTGTCAGCTCCACCGGCGGGGGGGCCGGGTGAGAAGCGGTGTCGTGCATCGGGTGGATCGGCGGTGTCGCCGCCGGAAGGTGTTCGTCAGCCGGCGCCGATGGTGCGACGCACGTCCTCCAGTCGTCGGGCCACGGTGCCGTCGATGACGTCGTCACCGATCTGCACCTTGAGCCCACCGAGGACGGACGGGTCGACCTGGGTGGTGATGAAGACGCTGCGGCCGTAGTCGGACGACAACGCCGCCGCGAGTCGGTCCCGCTGCGCCTGGTCGAGTTCGACGGCGCTCGTGACGATCGCGGTGATCTGCTGGCGACGCCACGCGGCGATCTTGAGCTGTCGCCAGATCGCGGCCGAGTACTTGCGGCCACGGGCGTGCAGGACGGGCCGCTGCGCGAGCCAGACCGTGTCGGGCAGGGCCTTGCCGGCGAGCAGGTCGACGACGAGCTTGGCCCGAAGGGCAGGCTCGACCTCACGACGACCGATGGCGGTGCCGAGCTCGTGGTCGTCGGCGACGAGCCGCTCGAACCGGAACAACTCGTTCTCCACCTGGTCGAGCACGCCGTCCTTCTCAGCCGCGGCCAGCACGGCGTTGATGCCGAGGCGCTCGAAGGCGTCGACCATGTCGCGGTCGTGCGACCACCGACCCGACACGACGGTCAGGATCACCGTGAGCGTCTCGGGCGAGACGCGGGAGGTGAACAGACGCTCGGCGAGGGCCCGCTTGGGCCCCGCGTCGCGGGAGGGGTCAGCGAGAGCGCGCCGCAACTGGGAGTCCGCGTCCACGGCCTCCCCGACGGCGAAGATCTCACCCGCGAGGGTGCGGGCCTCGACACCGGGGAGAACCTTCTCAAGGGTCTCCACGGCCGCCGCCCACGATCCGCGCGACACGCCCTCCATCAGACCTCGCCCCCCTCGGGACGCGCGAGGGACTCCCGCCGCACGTCGCCGGCCTCGAGGTCGGCGAGGAAGCGCTCGACGATGCCCTTCTGCCGCGCCTCGTCGTGGAGGGACTCCCCGACGATGCGGCTCGCGAGGTCGGTCGAGATCCTGCCCACCTCGCCACGGAGCTGGGTGTAGGCGGCCTGACGGTCGGCCTCGATCTGCTTGTGCGCCGTCTCGGTGATACGGGCGGCCTCGGCCTGGGCCTCGCTGCGCATCTCCGCGATGATGCTCGCCCCCTGCTCGCGAGCTTCCTCGCGAATGTGGGCGGCCTCGGTGCGCGCGTCGCCGAGCTGACGCTCGTACTGGTGCTTGAGGTCGTCGGCCTCGGCGAGCGCACGCTCGGCCCGGCCCATGTCGCCCTGGATGGCCTCGCTGCGCTCGGTGTACGCGCGCTCGAGGTTGGGGACGACCTTCTTCCACACGAGGAACAGCAGAACGAGGAAGACGATGGTGCCGAAGACGAGCTCCCCCATGTGGGGAAGGATCGGCGAGCTCATGCCGAAGGCGCCGCCGCCTCCGCCCGCCGCCGGGGCGATCGCCACGACGTGTTGCGTCAGGCTGGTGTGCACGGGGTTCTCCTAGTACCGGGCTTCGGTGTCCCGCCTCGCGTCACGGGAGGCGGCTGTGAGGTGTCGGCGGCCGGAGCCGCCGCGATCATCCGACGATGAAGACGAGGACGAAGCCCAGGATGGCGAGCGCCTCGGCGACGGCGAAGCCCAGGATGGCGAGCGGCTGGAGGATGTTCTTCGCCTCCGGCTGACGGGCCACACCGTTGATGAGGGCCGCGAAGATGAGACCGATGGCGAGGGCCGGGCCGAGGGTCGAGATGCCGTAGCCGACGAGCGACAGGGAGCCGGTCATGGTGATGGGTTCCTTTTCGTAGGACGTACCGGCGGGTTCCCGCCGGAGATCATGGGTGCTATTCGGTTGTGGTCGTGCCGTCGTGAAGATCAGTGTTCGTCGGCCAGGGCCGTGCCGATGTAGGACGCGGTGAGCAGCGTGAAGACGTACGCCTGCAGGAACTGGATCAGCAGCTCGAACAGCGTCATGAGGATGGCCATGAGGAACGAGGCGACACCTGCGAGCTTGACCAGGCCCTCACCGTGGAGGAGGAGGAACTCACCGCCGAGGATGAAGAGCACGAGCACCATGTGACCGGCGAACATATTGCCGAAGAGTCGCAGGGCGAGCGTGAGCGGCCGCGTGATGAAGTACGTGATGAGCTCGAGCAGGAAGATGAAGGGGGCGATCCACTTGGGCAGCCCCGGGGGGACCATGTGCTTGAAGTAGCCCCCGAGGCCGAATCGCTTGAGCCCGACGTAGTGGTAGGCCAGGTACACGACGAGCGTGAGGGCGATCGGGAATCCGATGCGCGCCATCGGCGGGTTCTGGAAGGGCGGGATGACGCCCATGAGGTTGTTCAGGAGGATGAACGTGAACAGCGTGAACAGCAGCGGGATGAACCGCTTGAAGTGCTCGCTGCCGATCATGTCGCGGCCGATGTCGTTGCGGACGAAGTCGTAGATCCGCTCGAGGTAGTACTGCTTGCGCGTGGGGACGGCCTGGGCGTTGCTGCTCATCCAGAGCAAGAGGCCGCCGACGATGATCCCCGCGATGAGGAGCACGGCCATCGGCCGGGTGAAGGTGAGGATCCCGTGGCCGAACAGCGGCTGCCAGAAGTCGTCCGGACTCGGTGGGGTGTAGCTGTCCCCGGCTGCCACCCATGCACCCGACGCCGCCAAGGCGTAGACGTTCACTGGCTCTCCTCATTCGTTGCGTTGGTGGCGTGGTCGACCCGTGCGGGCGTGACCTCCTGTGTGGAGGACTCGCTCGGCGCGCCGTTCGTGCTCGACCCGGCACCGCCACCGTATCGGAGCCAGATCACGTAGAGGGACAACGCCATACCGAGCAGGACTCCGACGGCCACGACACCGGTTGTGCCGAGCCACCGATCCAGACCATATCCGATCCCGCCGAAGCAGAGCGGCCCGGCGAGTAGGTAGGACGTCACACCCACGGCGGGCTCGGTCTCGACACCGCGGCCACGGACTTCGGCCTCGGGAGGCATCCCGGGGCTCTCGGAGGCGGCGCGGCGGTGCGCGGTCGACGAGACGGAGTGGGTGCGGGGGTTGCGCGCCGTGCTCATGCGACATCACCCGGCATCCTCAGCCCCGAGTACGTGGGGACGCGGACCCGCAGGACCACGTAGGCCTGCCCCGCCTGCCACGCCAAAGCGCCGACGAGGCCGCCGAGAGCGAACGGTCGGGTGGCGAGCATCGGCATGTCGCCGACGAGATCGACGAGGGCGAGGAGGCCGAGCACCTGCAGGAAGAAGACGCCGACCGCTCCGGCCACCTGCACGGAGTCCGGGGCCGCGAGGACGAGGCGCAGACAGGCGAAGCCGAGCAGGAAGAACGCGGTGGCCAACCCGAGTCCCCCCAGAGCGCTCCAGCCGGCGAGAGCGCCGGCGAGCGCCCATCCACCGAGCCCGACGACGGGAGCGAGGGCCAGGCACGGCAGGATGCCACCGAGGAGGAGGGGTCGCCACGCGGTCGAGGCGGCGGCACCACGCGCGAGGCGCGGGGGCGTCGTCGTCGAGAGCTTCACGTGGGCCAAGACCTGCCTGTCGATGGGCGGGCGAACGGAGGGGGTGTTCCGACAAGACGGCGGGCCGGGGGCCGCGCACCGTCGGGCGGAGCATCGCAAAGTTATCACATCCGGGTCACCCGTCCGGTTCACCGCCGCACGTCAGCGGCGCCGGTGACGCTTCAACCACTCGGGCAGGCGCGCCGTCAGCACGATGGCCGCGACCACTCCCCCGGCGATGAACGGCAACGGCAGCCACCCGTCGACGAAGGCGAACGACGTCGCTCCGAAGGCCATGATCGCGGCCCACAGGTACAGCAGGAACACGGCGCCCCGGTGGGAGTGACCGAGCTGGAGCATGCGGTGCTGGAGGTGCTGGGCATCGGGATGCCACGGGCGTTGCCCCCTGCGCGTGCGGCGCACGACCGCGAGGGTCATGTCGAGGAGCGGGATCGACATGATCGCGAGCGGCAGCGCGATGGGCAGCACGATCGCGACCGTCGCGTTGCGGCTCACCTCGACGCTCGGGTCGACGTTGCCCATCATCGAGATCGTCGCTGCCGAGAGCAGCAGGCCGAGGAGCAGGGCCCCCGCGTCCCCCATGAACAGCCTCGCGGGGTTGATGTTGTGCGGCAGGAAGCCGAGGCAGCAGCCGAGCAGTGCCGCCGTCACGAAGGTCGCGGTGGAGAACACGTTGGGCGGGTTGTACTGGAACGACAGCTGGTAGGCGTACAGGAAGAAGGCGAACGAGGCGATCGCGACGATGCCGGCCGCGAGCCCGTCGAGGCCGTCGATGAAGTTCACCGCGTTGATCGTGACGATGACGATGACGATCGTCATGGCCATGAGGACCGGTGCCGGCAGCACGGTGACGCCGAACAGCGGCAACGACAGCAGCTGCACCCCGAGCCCTGCCATCGCACCGGCCGCGATGATCTGACCGGCCAACTTGGTGAGCCAGTCGAGTTCGCGCACGTCGTCGATCGCCCCGACCAGTGTGATGAGCACCGCACCCAGGCAGATCCCCAGGATCTCCGGGCTCGCGAAGATCTGCGACAGATGCTGCAACCGCGTCGCGACGAGCACGGAGGCGAGGAATCCGAACAGCATCGCCACGCCCCCGAGTCGTGGCACGGGCACGGAGTGGACGTCGCGGGCCCGGACCGCCGTCATCGCGCCGATGCGCACCGCGACGACCCGCACCAGAGGGGTGAGGCCGAACGTCACCGCGGCCGCGACGACGAAGACGAGCAGGTACTCGCGCATCCGACCCGCTCAGTCCTCACGGGGGGTGGGGACGGCGGCCGAGCCGTGCGGCCACTCCACGTCGGGTCGCTCACGCCTGCGTGCGGAGGCGTGGGAATCCTCGTCGTCCCGCTCGTCCCCGGTCTCCGCGTGCAGAGTCTCCGCGTGCTCGTCGGCGTGGCCGCCGTCCGGCGTGGATGCGGCGGGGACACCCTCGTCGGAGGTCGAGTCCGGGTGGGCACCGAGGCCCTCCGCACTCGCGGCGACGGGGACCTCGCCGTCGACGGAGGACTCGCCGGGAAGGGCGTCGACGACGGAGGGGTGGGAGTCGTCGTCGTCCATCTCGGGTGAGGTGTCGACATCGGACGACCCGTCCTGCTCATACCCGTCCGCGTCGGACCCGTCCGCGTCCGACCCGACCACCTCGGACCCGTCCGCGTGGCGGGGGTCCTCCTCGGACTCCGGCCTGTCGAGGAAGGCGCGGATCTCCGCCTCGGGGATCGCGCCGTGACGGAGCACGATGGGCACGTCGCCGGTGCAGTCGAGGATGGTCGAGGCCTCGCCGTCGCTACTGCGTCCACCGTCGAGGTAGACCGTGACGCTCGGGCCGAGTTGGGTCGCGGCCTCGATCACGGTGCGGGCGGGTGGTTCGCCGTGGCGGTTCGCACTGGTCACGGCCATGGGACCGGTCTCGGCGAGCAGCTGCAGGGCAAGAGGGTGGTCGGGCATGCGGACCGCGACGGTGCCGTTCGTCTCGCCGAGGTCCCACATGAGTGACGCCTGCGCGCGGAGCACGAGGGTCAGCGCGCCGGGCCAGTAGCGGTCGACCAGACGGCGGGCGTACTCCGGCACCGCGGTCGCGAGCCCGTCGACCGTGCGAGGGCTCGGGACGAGCACGGGCGGCGGCATCTCCCGGCCCCGGCCCTTGGCCTCCAGCAGGGCGGCGACGGCGGCCGCGTCGAACGCGTCGGCGCCGATGCCGTAGACGGTGTCGGTGGGGAGGACGACGAGACGCCCCGCCCGGACGGCGTCGGCGGCCGCGCGGAGACCCTCCTCGCGGCCCGATTCCTCGCTGCAGTCGATGACGGGGCTCATGGAGCGCAGTCTAGGAGGCCTCGACGCGCGGACCTGCGCGGCGGGCGGTCACGGCGCGTGGGCGCCCGGTGAGGTCGGTGTGCGCGGCGACATCCGTCCACGCGCCCGTCTGCGCCACCTCGAGGTGCGCGACGAGCGCAGCGGACTGCACGTCGGCGTGCTCGATGACGAGCGAGCCGCCCGGGCGCAGCAGCCTCGCCGCCGCGGCGATCACGGCCCGTGGGATCTCCAGGCCGTCCTCACCCCCGCCGTCCAGTGCGGCCCGCGGGTCGTGACGGGCGACCTCGACGTCGACCGGGACCGCGTCCGGCGGGACGTACGGCGGGTTGCTCACGACGACATCGACGGATCCACGCAGGTCGGCAAGGGTGTCGAGGGGCCCGGTGACGTCGTCGTAGTGGAGCAGCACGCCGAGCCCCGTGGCCTCGATGTTCCGCCGCGCCCACGGCAGTGCGTCCTCGGACACCTCGACGGCGTGCACCTCGGCGCCCGGCACCTCGTCGGCGAGCGCGAGCGCGAGGCATCCGGATCCGGTGCACAGGTCGACGACGAGCGGCCGGGCCGCGCCGGTGCACGCGGTGATCGCGAGATCCGCGACGAGCTCGGTCTCGGGGCGGGGCACGAACACCCCCGGGCCGACGGCGAGGTCGAGCCGTCGGAAGGGCGCCCGGCCGGTGAGGTGCTGGAGGGGTTCGCGGGCGCAGCGTCGGTCGAGCAGAGCGGCGAACCGTGGCGCGAGACCCGGGGGAAGGCCGTGACCGAGGATCGCCCGGCGCTGGAGTTCACCCCCGTCGACCTCGAGGACGAACGCGAGCAGCGTCGAGGCGTCGACCCGGGGCGAGGCAACCCCCGCCTCGGCCAGCCGTGTGCGCGCATGGCGCAGCACCTCGGCGATCGGCGCGGCACCCTGCCCGTCGGGGAGAGCGGCGTTCACGCTCACGACTCGCCGTCGGCGAGGGCGCTCATGCGGGCGGCGTCGTCGGCGTCGACGGCCGAGGTGATGACGGGGTCGAGGTCGCCGTCGAGGACGGCGTCGAGGTTGTACGCCTTGAAGCCGGTGCGGTGGTCGGCGATGCGGTTCTCGGGGAAGTTGTAGGTACGGATGCGTTCGCTGCGGTCGACGGTGCGCACTTGGCTGCGGCGGGCCGCGCTGGCCTCGGCCTCCGCCGCGTCACGTTGGGCCTGCAGGAGCCGGGCGCGCAGGACGCGCAGCGCCGCCTCCTTGTTCTGCAGCTGGCTCTTCTCGTTCTGGCAGGAGACGACGATGCCGGTGGGCAGGTGCGTGAGGCGCACGGCCGAGTCCGTCGTGTTGACGCTCTGACCGCCCGGTCCGGAGCTGCGGTACACGTCGACCCGTAGGTCGGCGGGGGCGATCTCGACCTCCCCCTCGTCCTCGACCTCCGGCAGCACGAGCACGCCCGCGGCCGAGGTGTGGATGCGGCCCTGGCTCTCGGTGACGGGCACGCGCTGCACGCGGTGGACTCCGCCCTCGTACTTGAGCCGCGCCCAGGGCGCCTCCCCCGGACCGGGGGTGCCCTTGGCCTTGATCGCGACCTTGCAGTCCTTGTACCCGCCGAGGTCGGAGTCCGTCGTGTCCATCACCTGCGCCGACCATCCACGACGCTCGGCGTACCGCAGATACATCCGCACGAGGTCACCGGCGAACAACGCGGACTCCTCGCCGCCCTCCCCGGCCTTGACCTCGAGGATCACGTCGCGGTCGTCGTCGGGGTCCCGCGGGACGAGCAGGAGGCGCAGTCTCTCGGCGGACTCGTCGCGAGCGGCCTGCAACGCCGGGATCTCCTCGGCGAACGAGGCGTCGTCGGCGGCGAGCTCCCGCGCCGTGGCGAGGTCCTCCCCCGCCGTGGTGAGCGCGTGCGCGGCGGCGACGATCGGGCCGAGCGCGGCGTAGCGCTTGTTGATGCGGCGCACCTTCGCGGGGTCCGCGAGCACCGCGGCGTCGGCGAGCATCGCCTCGCACTCGGCGTGCTCCGCAAGGGCCGATCGGGCGGAGTCCAGCAGCGCCCCGTCGGCCTCGGACGACGTCACCATCGCCATCCCCTCACCTCCCCCGGCGCGCGGCGCCGGATCTCCATCGTCCCGTCGACCTCGATCGTCCCGTCCACCTCGACCGTCCCGTCAACCCCGACCGGCCCGTGAACGAGGAACGCCGACCTCCGCGCGGGGAGGTCGGCGTTCCGTCAGGGCCGTGTCAGTTGCCGGCCTTCTTGCCGTAGCGCTTCTCGAAGCGGGCGACGCGACCACCGGTGTCGAGGATCTTCTGCTTGCCCGTGTAGAACGGGTGGCACTGGCTGCACACGTCGGCGCTGATCTTGCCGCTGGTGGCGGTGCTGCGCGTGACGAACGTGTTGCCGCAGGTGCACGTCACGGTGGTCTCGACGTAGTCGGGGTGGATGTTGTTCTGCACGGTGATCTCCTGTCGCATTCTCGGTCTCCCGGGTCGCCGGACGCCTCTCCCCGCGGGTCGGGGTGGCCTCCTGACCGCCTGCCGGGCGATCGCGCGTGAACCGGGAGCCAACGATGAATCATGCCACGACGAAGAGGCGTCGGCCCAATCGCGTCGGACCGATCGCGCCGGGTCCTGTCGTCGGCCGGCGCGAGCAGGACTCTCGCGGCCGGGCCGGACGCCCTGAACTCAACGCAGCTTCGTCGCCGGTATGAACGTGTACCCCTGCGCCTCTATTCCGTCGATGATCTCGACGAGTCCCTCGACCGGCAGGAACGCGTGGTAGAAGAAGCTCGCCGTCGACTCACGGACGACGCCCATCGCTCGTGCCGTCTCGACCAGCTCCGCCCCCGAGCGCTGCGCGTGACCGCTGTAGGGCTCCGGGGCCACGCTCCCGAGCGTCTCGGGGAGAACCGTCGACCCGTGCACGTCGGTCACCCGGTAGGGGAAGATCTGCTCGAACAGCTCCCCCTGTTCCGGTCGCCCGGTGAGCACGCCGGCCGTGAACTGCGCGCGTTCGTACCGCGTGTCGTAGACGCGACGAATGCCCTCGTAGGCGTTGGCGCTCGCGGCGTAGTGAGGGGTCTCGAAGATCATCGGCGCGTCGAGACCGGCCTTGCGGAACAGCTGGCGACCACCCGCGACCCGCACGGCCGCCGCGTCCGGGGTGTCGTCGCCGATCGGCATGAGGAGCTGCACCGCGGTGTCCTTCTCACAGGGCACGTAGGTCGACGCGTCCGACCCGTGGATGCACGCGGCGCGGTAGAACTCGAAGTCGTCGGCCGATGCCCCGTCGTAGGGGTTGGGCAGCGAGGCGTACTGGTGGGTCGTGCCGTGCTGGACGAGCACCCCACCTCGGTCCTGGGCGTACTTCAGCGCCTCGACGAGCTCGGGGGTGTCGGAGAGCACGACGTTTCGCGGGATACCCGAGAGGGTCGCGCCGCTGCGGTCCACGAAGTTCGGGATCACCGCGAGCTGGAACGGGACACCCCTCGCCGACAGCACATCGGCGATCTCGCGGATCTTCTTGGGGTCCGTGTTGGGGCTGACGTCCTCGATGCGCACGGCGGCCTGCTTGACGGGCTCGACGTCGGGGCCGAGGGCGTCGTAGAGCAGGTCGGCGTAGGCGAGGCTGCGACCACCCTCGACGGGGTAGCCGAACGGCACCTCGCTGACGAACGTGAGGTTGGCCGACCGCACGGCCCACGGAACGGTGTGCTCACCGTCGGCGTCCACGGAGGCACAGACGTCCTTGCAGACCCCTCGGGCGAGGACCTTCACGGTCGCCGGATCGACGACGTGGGGGACGACGAGGCCGCTCTGTTCCTCGGGGTGGGCCCGCGCCAGGTCGACGCCCTTGTACCGCACGGCCTTGACGACGTCGTCGTCGTCGACCTCGGAGGCGGCCGGGTCCCAGCCGTACCGCGTCACGAAACGGTCGTGGGCGGCCTGCGATCGGCCCTTCTCGGTGACGCCGGCCAGCGTGGGCGCGTTCCCCCCGGCCCACACGACCGGGGTGTCCCCCGTCGTGATGTCCTCGGCGAGACCCCGGGGCATCGCGTGTTCATAGGCCACGCCGACGTAGAGCAGGGCGTCGTAGTCCCGGAGCATCCCCGGCCGGTAACTCGACAGCGGCCGGGTCGTCACCGGCCCGAAGTGGGAGGCGAGTTGGGCCGCGGAGATGGCCGCGCCCTCACTGGAGTCGGCGAAGCTCCCCTGCCCCCCGAACAACACGAGGGTGTGCGTTCCGGTCTTCGGCCCGAACGTGAGGGAGTCCCCGTCACGCTTCGGCCCTGCGACCGGCGCCGGCGTGGGGACTCCCTGCTGCGCCCACGCGTCGACGTCGTTCGCGTACTCCTGGTCGGGCGCGAACTGACTGGCCAGGTAACTCGATCGCTCCGCCTCGAAGATGCCCGCGCCACCACCGACCGTCGCGACGAGCAGCGCGACGGCCGCGACCGACGAGCCCTTGATGCGTTTCATGACTGTCCCCCCGTGGTCGTCGCTCTCGTGATCGGCGCGGTCGCCGTCGGTGCGGGCGTGGTCGTCGCGGGCGCCGTGCCGGTGCCGGTCGCCGGCCCTGCGCCCGCCCCGCGACCCGTCGCCCCCACGACGGCCGGCGGTGCCCACGTGGGCATCGAGGCCGCCGCCTCGGCGCGGACGTCGGCGAAGTCGACGACGGCGTCCTCGGTGTACAGGCCGACCCCGCCGTCGCGGTAGGGGCGTTCGGTGTCGGTGACGGTGCCGAGCGCCCGCCCGTCGACCCGTACCGTCGTCGTGTCCCCCACCGCGACGATCTCGACCTCATGGGTCGACCCCACGGCGTACGTCGGGGTGTCGCCGGAGGCGAGGAACCGTTGCCTGCCCGGATACGCCGGGTCCTGCTTGGACAGCTCCCACCCGTTCGGTTTGAGCGCGAGGGCGTAGAAGTGGTCGGGATCGGTGTAGCGCCAGAGGAACCAGCCGACCTCCCACGGGTTGGGGGTCCCCTCGCGGCGTTGCCGCTCCGTGGTGACCCGACCCGTGAGCCGCACGTCCGCCGGTGCCTCGGGGTGGACCGCCAGCGCGCCGTGGGTGATGTCGTGATCCGCCGCGGCGGTCGGGCCCAGACGGATGTGATCGCCGGTTCCCTTACCGACGTCG
Source organism: Mobilicoccus sp. (assembly GCF_032060985.1). Classification (NCBI taxonomy): domain Bacteria; kingdom Bacillati; phylum Actinomycetota; class Actinomycetes; order Micrococcales; family Dermatophilaceae; genus Mobilicoccus; species Mobilicoccus sp. Next base: position 92,419 of record NZ_DAMBGD010000012.1, on the reverse strand, counting down.
GCGGACGCCACGCCGTACCCGGAGTACACGAGCGTCCAGACGCCCCGCTGCCCACCCTCGCTCCACGACTCCGCACCGTCCGAGGGACGAGGGGAGGAGTCTCCGCCGCTCGTCCCACACGCGGCGAGGGGCACCAGCACCGCGGCGAGCACCGGGAGGAGTGGGCGCCGGTTGCGTCTCACGACCGTTCCGTCCGCGCGACGGCGTGGGCCGTGCGGGCACGACCGGCGCGGTCCCCCCGCACCGAGGTCGCGCCGCGTGGACCCACGGGCGCCGGCCGGTCCGGGAGCGCCACCGTGAGGGGGACGTCCGCCCCGGTGAGGACGGGGACGCCGGTGGCGCCGTCGACCGGGGGCAACACGAGTTCGTCGGTCTCGACGGTGCGGGCGGTCTTGGCCCACCCCGTGTGATCGACGACGATCCGGCCCACGGCGCGCCAGCCCGCGACGTACCACATGAGCCCGTAGACCACGTAGAGGTGAGCCAGACCGGCGGCGCGGAGGCGCGACATGCCGTCGGCCCGTTCACGCGACCAGTACACCTGCGAGAACACGAGCGACGGGGTGACGGCGAGCAGATAGGCGATCGGCAGCCAGCGCCCGACGAACGGGGCGCCGTGCCAGGCGGCGATCGTCATCGCGACGAGGCCGAGGAGGAACGACGCCGTGAGCAGGGAGGCGACGAGCAGGAGGAACGGTGCGGTCATGTGGTAGACGAGGTCCCAGCGCGCGGCGCCGCGGACCCCGCGCACGACCTCGGGCAGCACGCGCCACGACTGGACGTGCCCGTGGAACCAGCGGGTGCGCTGACGCACGAGCCGGCCGAACTCGACGACGCCCTGTTGGTGCACGGCGGTCGTCGGGCAGTAGACGTGACGCCAGCCGCGTGCCGTGAGGCGGAGCCCGAGGTCGAGGTCCTCGGTGAGGGAGTCCGACCACGGGTGCGTCCCGAGCGTCCTGAGGGCCGACAGGCGCATGAACTGGCCGTTGCCGCCCAGCCCGACGCTGCCCACGTGGAGGCGTCCCCGCTGGTAGACGTCGGTGAACGTGACGAACTCCATGTCCTGCATCCGTGCCAACCGGCTCACGTGACGGTTGTTGATGCGGACCCCGGTCTGCACGCCCCCGACGTCCGGGTCGGCGAACCAGGGCAGGACCTCCTCCAGCACGCGGTCCTCGAGACGTCCGTCGGCGTCGACCACGCCGATGACGACGTCGTCCAGGCTGAGCCCCGCGACGAGGTCGGAGGAGAGCACCCAGGAGACCGCGGCGTTGAGCGCATCGCCCTTGCCGGTGCGCGCCTCGGGCAGCACGCGCCGGAGCAGACGCACCTTGGGGTGGTGGTAGCCGGCGACGATCGCCGCCGTGTCGTCGCCGGAGCCGTCGTCGATGACGACGACCACGAGGTCCTCGTACGGAAGGGAGAGCAGTCGGTCCAGGCTCGCGGCGATGACGGCGGCCTCGTCGAGGCAGGGGACGAGCAGGATGACCCGCGGTGTGGGGACCGGCCCCGTCGGCGGGGTCACGGCCCGGCGCGACAGCAGGAACATGATGAGCGCGTGCGTGAGCACCGTCGCGACGAACGCGATCGCGGCGCCCTTGAGCACGAGCGAGACGGCGGGCCAGGTGATCATCACGCGCCGCCTCCCTCGGGCCCTCGCGCATCGGAACGTCGTCCGTCCGACGCGGCGGGCGCGTCGAACGCGGACGGTACGCCTGCCCCGACCGTGGTCGCGGGAACCCGGGACGCGGTCGCCGGGCTCCCGAGCGCGACCGGCGACACCGACGGGAGCGGCCCGCGAACGACCCCGTGGACGACCGAGGCGACGACCGCGACGACGTACGCGATGAACAAGAGACCGGCGAGCGCCAACAGGGTGGAGGCGAGGATCACGAGATCCGTCGCCAGTCCTCCCGGCGTGGCCCAGAACATGGGTCTGCTCCCGAACATGCGCGCCTTCTCCTCGGCCGTCTCGGCGCGGTCCTCCAACCGCGCTCCTTCCCCTCCTTGGACGATAGTCCAGAACGACCGACCGACAGGAATCCCACGTCACGCCGTTGAATGCAACCGCGCAGGCCAGAGGGGGCGGGAGACCTCGATTCACTACCAGGAGAACGTATTTCGTCCGGCCTGGGGGGATCGCGTCGGTGGCGGGGCGAGGCACGCCGTCGTCTCACGGAGACCGCCCCGGCGTCCGCGCGGGCCGTCGCCGTCCGGAGCCGGGACGCCCTCCCGCCGTGGCGGCCCTCCCCCACCCGGGATCGCCTCCGCCGGCGGCGAGGAACACGCCTGTACACGACACGGTCCCCGCGCCTCCCCGGGACGGGGGAGGCGCGAGGACCGTGTGGACCGCGGGGCGGTCGGCGGCGGGGCGCCGGGCGGCGCCGCCGGATCACTCGTCGTCGAGCTTGATGTTCGAGGTCTGCTGCACCTGCATGAGGAACTCGCCGTTGCTCTTCGTCTTCTTGAGCCGGTCGATGAGCAGCTCGATGCCCTGCTGCTGGTCGAGCGCGGCGAGCACCCGGCGCAGCTTCCACATGATCTTGAGCTCGTCGGGGCCGAGGAGGATCTCCTCACGCCGCGTGCCCGAGGCGTTGACGTCGACCGCCGGGAAGATCCGGCGGTTGGCGAGCTGCCGGTCGAGCTTGAGCTCCATGTTCCCGGTGCCCTTGAACTCCTCGAAGATGACCTCGTCCATCTTCGAGCCCGTCTCGACGAGCGCGGTCGCGAGGATCGTCAGCGAACCCCCGTGCTCGATGTTGCGGGCTGCACCGAAGAACCGCTTGGGCGGGTACAGGGCGCTGGAGTCGACACCACCGGACATGATGCGTCCGCTCGCGGGGGCCGCGAGGTTGTAGGCACGACCGAGCTTGGTGATCGAGTCGAGGAGCACGACGACGTCGTGACCCATCTCGACGAGGCGCTTGGCGCGCTCGATCGCGAGCTCGGCGACCGTGGTGTGGTCCGAGGCCGGACGGTCGAAGGTCGAGGAGATGACCTCGCCCTTGACGGCCCGCTGCATGTCGGTGACCTCTTCGGGACGCTCGTCGACGAGGACGACCATGAGGTGGCACTCGGGGTTGTTCGTCGTGATGGCGTTGGCGACGGCCTGCATCACCATCGTCTTACCGGCCTTCGCCGGCGCCACGATGAGGCCTCGCTGGCCCTTGCCGATCGGCGCGACGAGGTCGATGATCCGCGTCGTGAAGATGTTCGGCTCGGTCTCGAGACGAAGGCGCTGCTGCGGGTAGAGCGGCGTGAGCTTGCCGAACTCGACGCGCTTCTTCGCCTCCTCCGGCGACATTCCGTTGATCGTGTCGAGACGAACGAGCGCGTTGAACTTCTGACGCGCGGGCAGCTGCTCGCCGTCGCGAAGCGCGCGCACCGCGCCGGTGACCGCGTCACCCTTGCGCAGGCCGTTCTTCTTGACCATGTTCATCGGCACGTACACGTCGTTCGCGCCGGGAAGGTAGCCGCTCGTGCGGACGAACGCGGCGTTGTCGTTGAGCTCGAGCACACCGGCGACCGGGACGAGCACGTCGTCCGCCCCGATCTGGGTGTCGACGTCCTGCACGTCGTCGTAGCCGCCGCCCTGGCCGCGGGTACCGCGACGCTTGCGGTCACGGCTGCGCTGGCGGTTGCGACGACGTCGGCCGCCGCCCTCCTCGTCGCCACGGTCGTCACGCTGGCGGTCGTCGCGCTGACGGTTGCCGCCCCGGTCGCCGTTGTCGCCCCGGTCGTCGCGCTGACGGTCGTCACGCTGGCGATTGCCGCGGTCGGCGCCTGCGCCGCCCTGCTGCTGACGGTCGCCACGATCGCGGTTGTCACCCTGGCGGTTCTCAGCCTGGCGGTTCTCACCCTGGCGGCTGTCACCCTGGGAGCGCTGCTGACGGTCGCCACGGTCGTCACGGCGCTGGTCGCCCTGGCGGGACTCCCGCGAGTCGCGGCCGCGGTCGTCACGGCGCTGGTCGTCCCGGTCGTCGTCCCGCTCGCGGTTGTCGCGCTGGTCGCGCTGCCCGTCCTGGCGGCCCTCGCCACGATCGGCGCGGTTCTGACCCGCCTGGCCCTGGGCACGGTCCGCGGACCCGTCACGCTCCGCTCGCTCGGGAGCGGCCTCGGTGGCCGGGGAGGCATCGGCGCGCTCGGGGGTCGTGACACCCGTGGTGGCGCGACGGCTGCGGCGCGCGGGGCGCTCATCCTGGGGGCCGGCGGAGGCGGCTTCCTCCCGTGGGCGCTCGACGGGAGTCGTCGTCGGCGCGGCGGTCTGCGGGGCGGCGGACCGGGCGGAGCCACGGGAGGCGGTGCCTCCCTGACGCTCGCGGATCACCGTGATGAGATCGCCTTTGCGCATCTTCTCGGTGCCGGTGATGCCGAGACCGGCCGCGACATCCTGGAGTTCGGCGAGACGCATCGCAGTGAGGCCCCGGCGCTTCGCCGGTTCCGGCGTGGCAGTGAGCTCGGTGGTGTCGGTCACGTGGGTCCTTCCCCTCGCGGCCCGTCGGGCGCCCGAGGTAGGGAGAGTCGGTACCTCCTGCCGTCGTGACGCGCGCGACGGCGTTGACGAGGGAGGTGATGAAGCCGCGCGGCGGCGGTGTCCCGTCGAGGTCCCACGAGGGACGGTCGAGGACGGCCGGTCGGCGACTGATACTGCGTCCACGGGAGCGGGGCGACCCGGACCGGGGCCGGTGCGAGAAGAACCGATCGTTCAGGCCGATGCCGGTCGGTGGCCGTGGGATCTCGAATGCGTGATCGTCACAGCTCGATCCGGCGCGTGGCCGCGCGCTCCCCGAGAGACGTTCCCAATGTAGCACGCACCGCACCCACCCCGACGTGCGGAACCCCGGGCGTGAGCCGCTGCCACGCGACGTCGGTATCCGCGGGGACGCGCACGTCATCGACGGTGACCGACGTGGCGAGGACGATGACGCTCGGGCCGGCGCCGGAGATCGCCGCCGCGTGCCCCTGCGCGCGCAACGCGTCGACGAGAGCCATCGCCTCGGGATAGGCGCTTCGACGCTGTTCCTGATGGAGCCACTCGCGAGTGGCGGGCAGCAACGAGTCGGGATCGTTCGTGAGTGCGTGGACGAGCAGCGCCGCCCGCGCGGAGTTGAGCGCGGCGTGCGCGTGCGGCACCTGCGTCGGCAGCGCGGCGCGCGCGGTGTGTGTCGAGAGGCGGGTCGTCGGCACGAGGACCACCGGTTCGATGTCGGGGTGCACGTCCAGGCGCGTCGTGTGCACCCGCGGCATCGACGCGTACGTTCCCGGGCCCCTGCGCGGTCCGGCGGTCTCGCTCGCGTCCTCGACCCACGACACCGTGGCGCCGCCGAACACGCTCGCCGACGAGTTGTCCGGATGCCCCTCCAGCGCAGCCGCGGCGTCGTTGACGAACGTGAGGTCGAGGGGGATCTTCACCGGCGCCGTGTCCGGAGCCTCCAGACTCTCTGCCGTGTCCGAGTGCCCCTCGGACGGCGGCACGGCCGACGCCTCGGGATGGCGCAGCGCAGCGGCCAGGGCCGCACCGGCGACGATCGCGGCGGCGGAACTCCCCATGCCGCGCCCCATGCGGATCGTGTTGCGGCACACGAGCTCCAGCCCCAGCGGTCGGGGTTCGCCCAGCACGTCGAGGCAGCGGAGCAGGGTCGCGACGACGAGGTGGCTCTCGTCGGCCGGCACGCCCTGGGCGTCCTCGCCGAGGTCGACGACGATGCCCGGCTCCTCCCGCACGATCGCGCGGTAGCGGTCATGGATGCCGAGGGCGAGCCCGATGGAGTCGAACCCGGGTCCCAGGTTGGCCGAACTCGCCGGGACGATCAGGTCGACGGCGGCGCCGGGAGTGAGGCTCACTCGCCCTCCACCCGCATGACGGAGGTGACGCCGACGACGACCTCGAGGTCGCTGATCTGCTGCACCGTCGCGGCGAGCGCCTCGTCGGTCGCGGCGTGCGTGACGATGACGAGCTCCGCCGACGGGGCCTCCTCGGCGCTGACGCTCTGCCGCACCTGCTGGATCGACACCCCGTGCCGGGAGAACGCCTCCGCGACCTGCGCCAGCACACCGGGACGGTCGGCCACCTCGAGGCTGAGGTAGTAGCGGGTGCGCGCCTGGCCCATGGGGAGGACGGGGAGGTCGGCGTACGCGCTCTCGGCCGGGCCGAGTCCACCGCCGACGCGGTGCCGCGCCACGGCCACGACGTCACCGAGGACGGCCGAGGCCGTCGGGTCGCCGCCCGCGCCCGGGCCGTAGAACATGAGCTCGCCCGCGGCCTCGGCCTCGACGAACACGGCGTTGAACGCCTCCCGCACCCCTGCGAGCGGGTGGCTCCTCGGGATCATCGCCGGGTGCACGCGGACCGAGATCCCCTGCCCGCCGCCCTCGACGGTCTGACGCTCGCAGATCGCCAGCAGCTTGACGACACAGTCCATCTCGGCCGCGGCCCGCACGTCGGAGGCGGTGACCTCGCTGATGCCCTCGCGGTACACGTCGGCCGCGGTGACCCGGCTGTGGAACGCGAGCGAGGCGAGGATCGCCGCCTTGGCCGCAGCGTCGAAACCCTCGACGTCGGCGGTGGGGTCGGCCTCGGCGTACCCGAGGGCCTGCGCCTGCTCGACCGCCTCGGCGAACCCCTGACCGGTGCTGTCCATCTTGTCGAGGACGTAGTTCGTCGTGCCGTTGACGATGCCGAGCACCGTGCGCACCTCGTCACCGGCGAGAGACTCGCGCAGCGGGCGCAGCAGCGGGATCGCCCCGGCGACGGACGCCTCGTAGTACAGGTCGACGCCGTGCGCGCGGGCGGCCTCGTAGAGTCGGGGGCCGTCCTCGGCGAGGAGTGCCTTGTTCGCGGTGACGACGCTCGCCCCGTGCTCGAACGCCCGCAGGATCAGGGAACGCGCCGGCTCGATGCCGCCGATGACCTCGACGACGATGTCCGCCCGGGTGACCAGCTCCTCGGCGTCGGTGGTGAACGCCTCGTCGGGCAGACCGGTCTCGATGCGGTCGCGGCCTAGGCGGCGCACGGCCACGCCCGCCACCTCGAGGGGACGGCCGATGCGGGCCGCGAAGTCGTCCCGCCCCTGCACGAGCAGGCGGGCGACGGACGTGCCCACGACACCGCACCCCAGCAGGGCCACCCGCAGCGGGCTCTCCTCGGCTTCGTCCTTCGCGTTCACCGGCATTCCTTCGTTCTCGGGGCGACTCACCCTTCTATCCTGCCTGCCCGCCTCCCACGCGGGCGGCGGGGGTCCGCCCCACGAAACACCGCGTGTCGCGGAGGGCCCGCACTCGCGGTCCCCACATCTCGAACCGGAGGGTGCCGTTCGGACCGGAGGGTATGCCTTCCGGTCCGACCGGCACCCTCCGGTCCGAGGTCGCGATGTGCCGGGTCGGCGGCGGATCAGTCGACGTCGAGGACGAGGATGTCCTCGACGGTCTCGCGCCGGACGATGACGCGCGCCTCCCCGTTCCGCACGGCGACGACCGGGGGGCGGGGGACGTGGTTGTACTGGCTCGACAGCGCCCGGCAATACGCGCCCGTCCCGGGGACGGCGAGCAGGTCACCCGGGCGGAGATCCGTGGGGAGGTACTCGTCCATGACGACGATGTCGCCGCTCTCGCAGTGCTTGCCGACGACCCGGGAGATCATCGGCGCGCCCTCACCGGCACGGTTCGCGATCGTCACGGAGTAATCGGCCCCGTAGAGCGCCGTCCGGGCGTTGTCGCTCATCCCGCCGTCCACCGAGACGTAGGTCCGCCGCGATCCCCCGTCGAGCTCGACCGGCTTGACCGTGCCGACCTCGTACAGCGTGTACCCCGCGGGGCCCGCGATCGCGCGCCCGGGTTCGATGGAGACCGTGGGGACGGGGAGGCCGGCACGATCGCACTCGCCCGCGACGATGTGCGCGAGCCGCGTCCCGAGTTCCCCGGTCTCCAGCGGGGTGTTCTCGCTGGTGTAGGCGATGCCGAACCCACCGCCGAGGTCCATCTCGGGCATCTGCAGACCGTGGTCGCGCGCCACCTGGGCGTGCAGACCGACGAGGCGGTGGGCGGCCACCTCGAACCCGGCGGTGTCGAAGATCTGGCTGCCGATGTGGCTGTGCAGGCCACGGAGGTCGAGACTCGGGTGGGCGAGGGTCTCGGCGACCGCCTTGGCCGCCTGCCCCCCGCTGAGGGAGAAGCCGAACTTCTGGTCCTCGTGGGCTGTGGCGATGAACTCGTGCGTGTGGGCCTCGACCCCGACCGTGACCCGCAGCATCACCGGCGCCGTGACGCCGAGTCGCTCGGCCACCCGCGCGAGCCGGTCGATCTCGTCGAGGGAGTCGACGACGATCCGGCCCACGCCGTAGCGGAGGGCCTGCTCGATCTCGGCCTCGCTCTTGTTGTTGCCGTGGAACTCGATGCGGTCGGCGGGGAACCCGACGCGCTGCGCGACGGCGAGTTCGCCGCCCGAGCACACGTCGAGGCCGAGCCCCTCCTCCTGCACCCACCGCGCGACCGCGGAGCAGAGGAACGCCTTGCCCGCGTAGTAGACGTCCAGCCCCACCCCGGCGGTCGCGAAGCCACCCGCGAACTCGCCGACGAACGACCGTGCGCGGCGGCGGAACTCGACCTCGTCGACGACGTAGGCGGGGGTGCCGAACTCGGTCGCGATCTCCGAGGCGGGAACGCCGCCGACGACGAGGTGACCGTCGTCGTCGCGGTGCGCCCCCTCCGGCCAGAGCTGCGGGAGGAGGGCGTTGACGTCGCTCGGGTACGGCAGCCACTGCGGTGCCGCGCCATAGCCCTCGGCGTGAAGGGCGCCGGCCTCGTGGGCGCGCATGATCATGTCGTCTCCAGGGTTCTGGGGTGGGGCGAGGGGGGTTCTCGTCGTCGCACGGTCGTTGCCTCGACCGCCGACCAGGATGGACGGGGACACCCGGTCGAGGTCGGCATGTCCGAGTCGCGGAACGCGTCTCCGGCATGCGGACCTCGTGGCGTCGCCCGGCGCGGGTCGGACAGGGCGAGCGGTCCGGCCTGGGGGCTCCACCGGGGCGTGATGATCCGCAGGCGCACCGCGACCCTCCGTCGCGAGGCGATCCACCGGGTGGACGGCGACCCGCCGGGCCCACAGATCCACGCGGCAGGCGCATCAGCGAGGGCACGGCGATCCGCCGGCGCGTGGCCCCGACCCGGTCAGACCCGCTCCGGGGCGGTGACACCGAGCAGGTCCAGGCCCCCGACGAGGACGAGGCGGGAGGCCTCGGCGAGACAGCGGCGCGCGGCGGCCTCGTCGCGGGCGGGTCCCGTCGCGGTGAGATCGGCGCCGGTCAGGCCCCTCGTCGAGGTCCACACCCCGACGCGGGCGGCCACGAGGTCGAGGTGGCGGACGAGGTGGTCGGGCCGACACCCCTGCGCGGCCCTCAGGACGACCCGGGGGGTGTCGGCGAGGAGCGACGCGAGCGCCGCGTCCTGCTCGTCGGTCAGGGCCGTCGCGTGGAACGGCTCGTCGGCCAGGTGGGCGCCGGCGCGCACCTCACGAGCGGCCCGCGCCTGCGCGTGGACGAGCCGGAAGGCCGGGTTGCCGTCGTCGCGCCTCGACCACGCGTCGACGTCGATCGTGGCGGGCTCCTCGGGCGGCACCCGAAGCAGACCCACCCGGAGGGTGTCGGTGCCGAGCCGGACGGCGAGGTCGGTGAGATCGGTGAGATCGGATCCCGCGTCGCGCGTCTCGCGACCGGCGTCCCCGGACGACGACCCACTCACGGTCGCGGTCGGTGTCGTCGCAGCCGGGGCGTGAGGGGCGAGGGCGCCGACGAGGGCGACGGGACCGATCCGCAGGCTCATCCCCTCGACCCCGGGAACGGCGTCGCCCTCGATACCGACACCGACACCGCGAAGCACCGGCTCACCAGCCCGTGCCGGGCCGAGAGCGACGTCCGCTCCCGACGCTGCGAGGAGTCGACGGAGGCACTCACCGACGACCGTCGTCCGCACCTCGCGCAGGTCGTCGACCTCTCGCTCCCCCGACCGGCGGATCCCGTCGAGTCGGACGGTCCGCCCGAGGAGGGCGTCACTGCGGAGGAAGCCCGGACCGGCCCGCAGGATGTCGGCGACCACGCCACCCGGCGCCACGAGGGTGACGGTGACGAACCCGGGACCGGTGACCCGCGCCTGCGCGACTCCGGGCACGGCCTCGAGACCCGCCGCGAGGTCGGCGGCGAGCACGGTCGCGGGGCGCCCCGTCGACGCGGCGAGTTCGAGGGCGACGCCGCTCGACCAGTCGCCACCGACCTCGGCTCGGGGGCGACGCCACCGAGGGTCGAGACGACGCTGCGCCGCGTCCTCCCCCAGGTCGGCGAGGACGCGGCGCAGTGCGTCGGTGAGGTCGGACGGGGTCACATCTGCTCCGGAGCCTCCATGCCGAGGAGGTCCAGACCGGTGACCATGACCTGCAGCGCGAGCGCGCAGAGGGCGAGGCGGGAGGCCCGCACCTCCTCGGACTCGGCCTTGAGCACCGGGCACTGCTCGTAGAAGCCCGAGAAGCTCTGGGCCAACTCGAACAGGTGGGAGCAGAGGCGGTGCGGCTCGTAGATCGCCCCCACCTGGGCGACGACGCGTCCGAACTCCAGCAACCGGGTCGCGAGGTCGCGTTCGGCCGGCTCGGTGAGCGTGATCGGTGCCGCGGTGGGATCGGGTGCCGCGTCGATGCCGCGGAAGATCGACCGGATGCGCGCGGCCGCGTACTGCAGGTACGGACCGGTGTTGCCGGTGAGCGCGAGCATGCGGTCGAGGTCGAAGACGTAGTCGGAGTCGTGGGCGACCGAGAGGTCGGCGTACTTGACGGCGCCGATGCCGACCTGGCGCGCGAGGTCGGCGCGCACGTCCTCCGGCAGCTCGGGGCGGGCCTCGTCGACGTACGTGCGGGCGTGGTCGACGGCCTCGTCGAGGAGGTACATGAGGCGCAGAGGCGCGCCGGAGCGCGTCTTGAGGATCTTACGGTCGTCGCCGAGCACCGAACCGATCTTCACGTGCTCGACCTCGACCCGCTCCGGCAGGTAGCCGGCGCGCCGGGCGGCCTCGTAGACCATCGCGAGGTGGAGGCTCTGGGTGACGCCGATGACGTAGAGGATGCGGTCGGCCTCGAGGTCCTCGACGCGGTACTTGACCGTCGCCATGTCGGTCGTGCCGTAGCCGTAGCCGCCGTCGGACTTGCGGATGAACAGCGGCACCGGCCGGTCGTCACGCCCCGTGAAGCCGGGGAGGAAGACGACGAGCGCGCCGTCGTCCATCGTCGCGATGCCCTTGTCCTCGAGGTCGGCGCAGATGCCGGGGAGCATGTCGTTGTACGTCGACTCGCCCGCGAGGTCCTCGTCGGTGAGCGTGACGCCGAGCTTGGCGTACACCTTGTTGAAGTAGGACTTCGAGAGGTCGTAGAGGCGGTTCCACAGGCGCAGGGTCTCGGGGTCCCCGGCCTGGAGCTTGACGACGCGCGCCCGAGAGCGGGTCGCGAAGTCCGGGTCGGAGTCGAACGACGCGCGAGCGGCCTGGTAGAAGGCGTTGGGGTCGGTCTCGACGACGTGGGCCTCCGCCGAGTCCTCGCCGACGGCGAGGAGGTGCTCGACGAGCATGCCGAACGGGGTCCCCCAGTCGCCGACGTGGTTCTGCCGGATGACGTGGTGACCGAGGTGTTCGAGGGTGCGCGCGAGGCAGTCGCCGACGATCGTCGTGCGCAGGTGACCGACGTGCATCTCCTTGGCGACGTTGGGCGCGGAGTAGTCGATCGGGATGTTCTGTCGCTCCTCGACCGGGACCCCGAGCCGCGGGTCGGCCGCGAGGTCGGCGACGAGGGTGGAGAGCCACTCCTCACGGAATGTCAGGTTGAGGAAGCCGGGGCCGCTCACCTCGACCGCGGAGCACTCGGCCGTCAGGTCGAGGTGGGAGACGATCTGCTGGGCGAGGTCGCGCGGCTTGGCGCCGACCTTCTTGGCGAGCGCGAGCGCCGCGTTGACCTGTACGTCGGCGAACTGGCTGGGTCGCAGGACGGGGTCGACGTCCCGGTACTCGTCGCCGAGCGCGTCGGCGATCGCGGCAGTGACCTTGGGGGCGATGACGTCGACCGGTGCAACCATGCGCCCGAGTCTAGATGCCGCCTCCGACCGCCTCCGCGTCGCGTGCGGCGCCCCCCATCCCGCCCCGACCCCGGCCACCCGCCTCCGGTCCACGCGGACCCGAGAACACCGATGACGTCACCGATGACGTCATCGCCTCTCTGGGCACGAGGACGGTCACGGGTGGGGGCCGGGAACGAGAAAGCGCCGTGGCTGACCACGGCGCTTCTTCTCTGGCGCCCCCGGCAGGATTCGAACCTGCGCTCCCGCCTCCGGAGGGCGGTGCTCTATCCCCTGAGCTACGGGGGCTCACGGGACCTGACGGCCCCGCGGCACCGAAGCAGAGTACCAGCCCCCGACCCGTGCTCCCGCACCGTCTCCCGGCCCGGCATCACGTCGCGGTCCGTCGCCACCCGGGTCCCGGCACCGGGCGTGCCCGGCCGATCGGGTCGTGTCCCGGCATGTCGCGTCCGGGACTCCCGCCCTGCGATCGGCGAACCCGCTCACGCGGCGAGGTCGGCAGGCGTAGCGTGTGCGCGGCTCCAGGCCTCCGACCCGATCGTCGCCTGCCCGGCCCCTCAGATGTCCGGTGGCGCCACGAGCGCCCGAGAAGGAGTGTGCGCGATGCCCGCACGAACGACACCCACTGCCCCGGCGGCCACGCGCCCGTCGGGGCTCCGTGAACTGACGATCCGCAGCGTCATCATCGGCGGGATCATCACGTTGGTCTTCACCGCCGCCAACGTCTACCTCGGCCTCAAGGTGGGGCTGACGTTCGCGACGTCGATCCCCGCCGCCGTCATCTCGATGGCCGTGCTGCGGTTCTTCCGCGACCACAGCATCGTCGAGAACAACATCGTCCAGACGATCGCGTCGGCGGCGGGCACGCTGTCGGCGATCATCTTCGTCCTCCCCGGCCTCATCATGCTCGGGTACTGGACGGGGTTCCCCTACTGGACGACGGTCGCGGTCTGCTTCTTCGGCGGCGTCCTCGGCGTCATGTACTCGATCCCGCTGCGCCGGGCCCTCGTCACCGGCTCGGATCTGCCCTACCCCGAGGGTGTCGCCGCAGCCGAGGTGCTCCGTGTCGGTGACTCCACCGAAGGGGCCGAGGAGAACAAGCGCGGCCTCAAGGTGATCGTCGGGGGTGCGCTCGGCGCCGCCGGGTACCTCCTCGTCGCCAAGCTCAAGCTGCTCGCCGAGGGCGTCGAGACGGCGTTCCGGGTCGGCGCCGGCGGTTCGATCGTCGGCTCCAGCCTCTCCCTCGCGCTCATCGGCGTCGGCCACCTCGTCGGCATCGCCGTCGGCATCTCGATGATCGTCGGCCTCGTGATCTCCTGGGGGATCCTGCTGCCGATGCGCACCGCCGGCGTCGCCGGGAACCCCGCGGACGCCGACGCCATCCGGGCCGTGTTCGCCAGCGACGTGCGCCTCATCGGCGCCGGCGCCATGGGCGTCGCGGCCGTGTGGACCCTCCTCAAGATCATCGGCCCCATCCTCAACGGCATCAAGGACGCGCTCGCCTCGACGAATGCCCGCGCCGCCGGCCAGGAGGTCCCGATCACCGAACGCGACCTCTCGATCAAGATCGTCGGCGGTGTCACGCTGGCCTCGATGCTGCCCATCGGCGCGCTGCTCTGGCTGTTCACCCGCGGCACCCCGCTCGAGGGCAACGCGACGGGCCTCGTCATCACCTCGATCCTCTACGTCCTGCTCGTCGGCCTCTTCGTCGCCTCGGTCTGCGGGTACATGGCCGGTCTCATCGGCGCGTCGAACTCGCCGATCTCCGGCGTCGGCATCATCGTCGCGGTCACCGCCGCGCTGCTCATCAAGGCCGTCCACGGCGCGGGGACGGGTGCCACGACCGAGGCGCTCGTCGCGTACACCCTGTTCACGACCGCCGTCGTCTTCGGCGTCGCGACGATCTCCAACGACAACCTGCAGGACCTCAAGACCGGTCAGCTCGTGGGCGCCACGCCGTGGAAGCAGCAGGTCGCCCTCGTCATCGGTGTCGCGTTCGGCTCGCTCATCATCCCGCCGATCCTGCAGGTGATGAACACGAGCTTCGGGTTCGCCGGCGCCCCCGGGGCCGGCGAGGACGCCCTCGCCGCGCCGCAGGCCTCGCTCATCTCGACGCTCGCGAAGGGCGTCCTCGGAGGCGGACTCGACTGGGGCCTCATCGGTCTCGGGGCGCTCATCGGCGCGGTCGTCGTCGCGGTCGACGAGATCCTTCACAAGACCACGACGCGGTTCTCCCTCCCGCCGCTCGCGGTCGGCATGGGGATGTACCTGCCGATCGACCTCACGCTCATGATCCCCATCGGTGCCGTGCTCGGTCTGTTCTACGACCGCTGGGCCGAGCACCGGGCCAACCCCGAGTCGGCCAAGCGGCTCGGTGTCCTGCTCGCCACCGGTCTCATCGTCGGCGAGAGCCTCTTCGGCGTGCTGTTCGCCGGGATCGTCGCGGCGACGGGCGACGAGGCGCCGCTGGCGATCATGGGCAAGGACTTCGCCCCGATCGCCAACATCGCGGGCATCCTCGTGTTCGCCGGCATCATCCTCGGCCTCTACGCGTGGGTCCGTCGCCTCGCCGCCTCGGCGGACGGACTGCGCCAGGGCGCCGTGGGCGCCACCCCGACCGCCTGATCGCGACGTCGGGAGACCGCCTGCTCACGGCGTCCCACCCGTGATGTCACGCCCGCGACCTCACGACAACACGACGTCACAACACACGACAACACGACGTCACCACGTCACCACGTCAGTCCACGCGAGGGCGCCGGATCTCCTCCGGCGCCCTCGCGCGTGTCTCGCGCGCGAGCCGATGGACCGATCCCCGACCCTCTGCTCTAGCGTGCCGAGCGTGACCCACCGACCCGCGACACCCTCATTCCCGCCCTCCCCGACCTCCCCGACCCCGCACGGGGAGTCCGCCGGGCGGGAGCCGCAGAACCCTGGCGCGCGACCGGTCACCGGTCGCGGCGGAGACGACGGGGGCCGCGAGCCCCACGCGACGCCGGAGCCCGGCAGTGCGGACCCAGGCCGTGCGGACCCCGGCCGTGCGGACCCGGAGCACGCGGGTGGCCGCGCCGGCGGCGCCACCGTGCTCGTCGCGGGGTGCGGTGATCTCGGCACCGAGGTCGCCCTGCGGCTCAGCGCCCGGGGTGAGTCGGTCGTCGGCGTGCGTCGACGGGCCGAGGTGCTGCCGGCCGGCGTCCGTGGCCTGTCGGTCGACCTCACGAGGGAGATCCCGCACCTGCCGCCCGGGTCCTACGAGCGGCTCGCCGTCATCCTCACCGCCGACGGACGCGACGCCGAGGCCTACCGGGAGACCTACGTCGGCGGGCTGCGTCGCACCCTCGCCGCCCTCGACGCCGCCGGGGTGAGGCCGCAGCGGGCCGTCCTCGTCTCCTCGACCGGCGTCTACGGGGACTCGGTCGGCGACATCGACGAGTCGACCCCGGTCGCCCCGAGCCGCCCCACCCACGACGTGCTCCTCGAGGCGGAGGAGCTGATCGCGCACGCGCTCCCCCACGCGACGGTCCTGCGACTCTCGGGGCTCTACGGTCCCGGCCGGTCGCGCTTCATCGAGAAGGCCCGACGGGGTGAGGTCGACGACCACTGGACCAACCGCATCCACCGGGACGACGCCGCGGCCGCGATCGTCCACCTGCTCGGGGCCGCCGCGCCGGCCGCCGGAGCCCCCGCCGACGACAGGAGGGACGGGGCCGCCGTCGCCCGGCTCTACCTCGGCACCGACCGACTCCCGGCCCACGCGGTCGACGTCGCCGACGAGATCCGCCGCCTCGAGGGCCTCCCCCCGCTCACCCCCCGACCCCGTGCAGGTGAGCAGGAGGGGCGCCGTCTCGACTCCTCCGCCCTCGTCGGCACGGGGTTCGCGTTCACCCACCCCACCTATGTCGAGGGCTACGCCGCCGTGCTCGGCGGAGCGGGACGACGACACCCGTGAGTCCCGACCGCCACCCACCGAGGCCGGGCGGTGGACCCTCGGCGGCCGGAGCCGACACCCCGGCCCAACGGCGGAATCGTCCTCGGGCCGCCGCACTGCGACGAACCGCCCACATGTACGCTGAAGGACGTATGTCCTCGCTGCGTCAGATGTCGTCACCGCGTCTCGTGGACGCCCGTGCCCGACGGACGTCGCGGGGCTCAGCCGTCACAGTCGACGTACCGAAAGAGGCGTGAACTCCCGTGACCGACAAGCCCTCAAGCGACCCCCTGGCGGCGTTCGGCCCCAACCAGTGGCTGGTGGACGAGCTCTACGAGCAATACCTCGAGGACAAGCACTCCGTCGACGAGGCGTGGTGGGACTTCTTCGCGGACTACAAGCCCGGCAAGTCCCGCAGCGACGAAGGGGCCTCGTCGTCGACGTCGTCCGAGGCCAAGCCCTCGGCGAGCAGGACGAGCACGAACGGGAATGCGTCCTCCCAATCCTCCGACAAGGCCGACTCCGCCACGGGGCGGTCGTCGAAGGCGGCGTCGTCCGAGAAGGGCGCCCCCAAGGCCGCGGCACCGAAGGCGTCGGGTTCGGCGGCGACCAAGGACACCGGCGCCGACGAGGGCGTGGTCGAGAAGCCGACGTCCACGTCCGACACGGAGAAGGCCGGCAAGGCCCCGGGCGGCACGAAGACGGGCACGGGCGAGGGTCAGGCGACCACCGAGACGGGCGATCGCTCCCCCGCCAAGACCCAGGCCGACACCAAGGCCAACGCCGAGACGGGCGCCGAGTCCAAGGCCGTCAACGCCGCCGCCCACGAGACGAGCCCGGCGGCCCCCATGCCCGGCGCCGGTGACGAGTCGTGCGAGCCCAAGTCGCGCCAGATGCCGACCTCCCGCGACACGCCCGCGGCCCGCGGCTCCTCCGCCGACACCGAGTCCGAGGTCCAGAAGTTGCGCGGCCCCGCGGCGCGCATCGTCGCGAACATGGACGCCAGCCTCGAGATCCCCACGGCCACCTCCGTGCGGTCCATGCCCGCCAAGGCGCTCATCGACAACCGCATCGCGATCAACGAACACCTCCGCCGCAACCGCGGTGGCAAGGTCTCGTTCACGCACATCATCGGGTACGCGATCGTCAAGGCGCTCACCGCGATGCCCGACATGAACAACAGCTTCGACGTCGTCGAGGGCAAGCCCTCGATCGTCAAGCCCGCTCACGTCAACTTCGGACTCGCGATCGACCTGCCCAAGCCCGACGGCTCGCGCTCGCTGGTCGTCCCCTCGATCAAGGCCGCCGAACAGCTCGACTTCTTCGGGTTCTGGAGCGCCTACGAGGACATCGTGCGCCGGGCCCGCGACAACAAGCTCACGATCGAGGACTTCCAGGGCACGACGATCTCGCTCACGAACCCCGGCACGATCGGCACCGTGCACTCCGTGCCGCGCCTGATGAAGGGCCAGGGCACGATCATCGGCGTCGGGGCGATGGACTACCCCGCCGAGTGGCAGGGCGCGAGCACCGAGACCCTCAACCGTCAGGCGATCAGCAAGATCATGACCCTGACGAGCACCTACGACCACCGCATCATCCAGGGCGCCGCCTCCGGCGACTTCCTCCGCATCGTCCACGGGTACCTCCTCGGCGAGGACGGCTTCTACGACGACATCTACGCCTCGCTGCGCGTCCCGTACGAGCCCATCCGGTGGAGCCAGGACGTCTCCACGTCTCACGACGACGACCTCAGCAAGTCGGTCCGCGTCCAGCAGCTCATCCACGCCTACCGCGTGCGCGGCCACCTCCTCGCCGACACCGACCCGCTCGAGTACCGCCAGCGTCGGCACCCCGACCTGCAGCTCTCGACGCACGGGCTGTCGATCTGGGACCTCGACCGCGAGTTCCCCACCGGTGGGTTCGGCGGCAAGCCGATGATGACGCTCCGCGAGATGCTCGGAGTCCTCCAGGACAGCTACTGCCGCACCGTCGGCGTCGAGTACATGCACATCCAGGATCCCGAGCAACGGCTGTGGCTGCAGCAGCAGGTCGAGGTCCCGGCACAGCGTGTCGGTCGCGACGAGCAGATGCGCATCCTGCGCCGCCTCAACGCCGCCGAGGCGTTCGAGACCTTCCTGCAGACGAAGTTCGTCGGCCAGAAGCGGTTCAGCCTCGAAGGCGGCGAGTCCGCGATCGCCGCGCTCGACGAGGTGCTGCTCGCCTCCGCGCAGGACGGCATGGAGGAGGTCTGCATCGGCATGCCGCACCGCGGTCGCCTCAACGTCCTCGCCAACATCGCCGGCAAGAGCTACAGCCAGATCTTCCGCGAGTTCGAGGGCAAGCAGGATCCCGGCAGCGTGCAGGGCTCCGGCGACGTCAAGTACCACCTCGGCACCGAGGGCGAGTTCGTCGGTGAGAACGGGGAGAAGACGAAGGTCTACCTCGCGGCGAACCCGAGCCACCTCGAGGCGGTCAACCCCGTCCTCGAGGGCATCGTCCGCGCCAAGCAGGACCGGCTCGACCTCCACGGCGAGGCCTTCACCGTGCTTCCCGTGCTGCTGCACGGTGACGCCGCGTTCGCGGGCCAGGGCGTCGTCCTCGAGACCCTCCAGCTGAGCCAGCTGCGCGGATACCGCACCGGCGGCACCGTGCACCTTATCGTCAACAACCAGGTCGGCTTCACCACCGCCCCGGCCTCCTCGCGCAGTTCGGTCTACTCCTCCGACCCCGCGCGCACGATCCAGGCGCCGATCTTCCACGTCAACGGCGACGACCCCGAGGCCGTCGTGCGCGTGGCCCGGCTCGCGTACGAGTTCCGGCAGACGTTCGCCAAGGACGTCGTCATCGACCTCGTCTGCTACCGCCGCCGGGGCCACAACGAGGGCGACGACCCGTCGATGACGCAGCCGCTGATGTACCACCTCATCGAGGCCAAGCGCAGCGTCCGCAAGCTCTACACCGAGGCCCTCATCGGTCGCGGCGACATCACGCCCGACGACGCGGCCACGGCGCTCAAGGATTACCAGTCCCGCCTCGAGGCCGTGTTCGTCGAGACCAAGGAGGCCACGAAGGGTCAGACGACGCCCGGCAAGGAGGGCGCCGGCATCGACCGCCCGGAGGTCCAGGAGCAGGACGACCGCACCCCCGGCCGTCGCGTCTCGACGGCGATCGACCACAAGCTGCTCGAGCGCCTCGGCGACGCGTGGACGAACTACCCCGACGGGTTCACCGTCCACAAGAAGCTCGTCAAGATGCTCGAGAAGCGCACGGAGATGACCCGCGAGGGCGGCATCGACTGGGCGATGGGCGAACTGCTCGCGTTCGGGTCGCTGCTCACCGAGGGAACCCCGGTGCGCCTCTGCGGTCAGGACTCCCGGCGTGGCACGTTCACCCAGCGGCACGCGGTCCTCATCGACCGGGAGACGGCCGAGGAGTGGACCCCGCTGCTGTACCTCGGCAACCAGGCGCGGTTCTGGGCCTACGACTCGCTCCTGTCGGAGTTCGCCGCGATGGGCTTCGAGTACGGCTACTCCGTCGAGCGGCCGGACGCCCTCGTGCTGTGGGAGGCGCAGTTCGGTGACTTCGCCAACGGTGCCCAGTCCATCGTCGACGAGTTCATCTCGAGCTCGGAGCAGAAGTGGAACCAGCGGAGTTCGGTCGTCCTCCTCCTGCCCCACGGCTACGAGGGTCAGGGACCGGACCACAGCTCGGCGCGGATCGAGCGGTACCTGCAGCTCTGCGCGCAGGACAACATGACCGTCGCCTACCCCAGCACGCCGGCGAGCTACTTCCACCTGCTGCGTCGTCAGGCGTACGCCCGTCCGCGCAAGCCGCTCATCGTCTTCACCCCCAAGCAGCTCCTGCGCCTCAAGGCGGCCACGAGCGGAGTCGAGGACTTCGTCAGCGGCGAGTTCCGGCCGGTCATCGCCGACCACGCCGACCTCGCGGCCGACTCGGTGACCCGGGTGATCCTCGCGTCCAGCCGCGTCGTCTACGACCTCGAGGCCGAGCGGAGGAACCGCGAGGACACCAAGACGGCGATCGTCCGCGTCGAGCAGCTCTACCCGTTGCCCGCCGACGAGATCGCCGAGGCCGTCGGGCGGTACCCGAACGCCGAGCTGTACTGGGTGCAGGACGAACCCCGCAACCAGGGGGCGTGGCCGTTCATGGCTCTCAACCTGCCCCAGGCGCTCACCGAGCGCGGCGAGGAGAGGCCGCTGCACCTCGTGTCGCGTCCGGAGTCCGCGGCCCCGTCCACCGGCTCGGGCAAGGCCCATGCCGCCCAGGCGGCCGAGCTCATGAAGCGGGCCTTCGACCGCTGAGACACCGCCGTCCCGCGAGCCCCGACCACCACCGGTCGGGGCTCGCGGCGTCTCACCGAGTCGGCGACGTGTCGCGTCGCGGGCGCTCGGCATCGACGTCGACGTCGCAGTCGTCGGGCGTCGGGCGTCGTCGGCGCTGCGCGTGTCGCCGCGTCGGGGAGACGGCGCGGCCGGCCGGCACGGACTGCGGGGACGGAGTCACGGGACGACGTGCCGGGACGGTGTGTCGTCGGGGCGTGACGGCGAGGCACGCGGCATGCCGCCCGCGGCGGGGGTGAGCGGAGCGCGGGCCGTGATGAGGCAGAATGGCTGTCGTGTACTTCACCGACCGCGGCATCGAGGAGTTGGCGAGCCGCCGTGGGGACGACGAGGTCACGATCGACTGGTTGGCCGAGCAGTTCCGGGCGTTCGTCGATCTCAACCCCGAGTTCGAGATCCCCATCGAACGCCTCGCCACCTGGTTGGCCCGACTCGACGACGACGAGGACTGAACATCAGTGAGCACTGACGACACCACCGGCCGGTTCGACTTCGCCGACCGCCCGAGCAGCGAGGGCCTGAGCGACGCGGCCGACGACGGGATCCCCACGACCTTCACCCCGAGCGCCGAGAGCTACGCCCACGAGGGGCCGCGCGACGTCGGTCTCGTCTTCATCGGCGACGGGTTCGTCTCCGGCTACGGCGACCCCAAGGGCCTCGGCTGGGTCTCCCGGGTGATGGGCCGCACCTCCCACCCGGACCTCGACGTCTCCACGTACAACCTCGGCATCCGCGGCGAGTGTTCGGCCGACGTGCTCGAACGGTGGAAGACCGAGGGCATGCTGCGTTGGCAGGAGCGTCGCGAGCGTCGTCTCGTCGTCGGCGTCGGTCAGAACGACGCCCTCGTCAACCTCACCACCGCACGGTCTCGCCTCAACCTCGCGAACGTCCTCGACGACGCGACGGCCCGCGGCATCGCGCCGTTCGTCGTCGGCCCGCCGCCGACCCTCGACCCGGGGCTCAACGACCGCCTCGAGGTCATCGTCGAGGCCCAGGCCGACGTGTGTGCCCGCCGCTCCGTGCCGTTCGTCGACTGCTTCTACCCCCTCGTCGAGCACGACCAGTGGCTCAGCGACCTCGGTGCCTCGCGCGACCAGCGTCACCCCGGCCAGGCCGGCTACGGGCTCCTCGCGTGGCTCGTCCTCCACGGCGGCTGGGAGAGCTGGCTCCAGATCGGCTGACGCCTCGACGATCCCCACCCCCGACGCCCCCGTGAGCCCGCCCGGCTCCGGGGGCGTCGGCCGGGGGGCGGAGTGGGGACCGGGCGGTGGATGGCCGTCGTCGGTGTCACCCGGGTCTCTCGTGACCCTTCCCGTCCGGGAGGCCGCGAGGCACCCGCCCGCGCCCCCGTGTGCGCCTCCCCATTGCCCCACCCCGCTTCGCGACATATCGTGAGCTGCGTCACGACACGACATATCGCATTCGGAGGGCACGATGACCCGTACCACGGAACAGATCGACCCGACGGCGCACGACGTCGTCCGAGAGTTCGACAGACCACGCAGCGTCACCGTCACGATCGTCGGCGGGTCCGTCGACGTCGTCGCGGCCCCGATGACCGACCGCGCCCACCTCGAGGTGCACGAGCTCGCCGGACCGCCGCTCACGGTGACCTCCGACGCCGGGGCCCTCAAGATCGAGCAGGTGCGCGGCGAGGACGGGCAGATCTGGAGCGCGGTCAAGACGATGTTCTCCGGCGGGTCCGGCATCGCGGCCACGGCGCGCCTCACGGTCTCGGTGCCCGAGGACACGACCGTCTCGGTGCGCACGGTGGGAGCAGACGTCCTGGTCGGCGGTTCGCACGGGCCGGTCTCGGTGTACACGGTGAACGGAGCGGTGGCGCTCGACCGACCGACCGGACGCGTCGATGTCACCACGGTCGGCGGCTCGGTCGACGCCGCCTCCCCCTCGGGTGAGTTGAAGGTCAAGACCGTCACCGGCGGGATCACCGTGCAGGACGCCGTGCTCCGCTCGACGCGGCTGAACACGGTCTCGGGGCGGATGATCCTCGACGTGCGACACGGCCCCTCGCTCGTCACGGCCAACTCCGTGTCGGGCGAACTCACCGTGCGACTGCCCGCCGGGGGCGGATACGACGCCACGGTCGCCTCGACCTCCGGGCACGTCGTCGTCGCCGGTGAACCCCTCGTCGAGAACGGCACCCGCGGCGGCCACCGCTACGCCGGCGACCGCAGCGTCGTCGTCAAGGCGCGCACGGTCACCGGTGACCTCGTCGTCCTCCACCGCGACGGGTCGCCGGTGCCGGGCGGCCCCGGGCCGGTCATCGGCGAGCCTCGTCGGCGGAGCGACGTGCAGGACGAGCTCCACCGCGATCCGACCCGTCACGACACCACCCACCAGGACACGCCCCACCAGGACACGCCCGACCACGACACGACCCCCCACGACACGACCCACCACGACACGACCTGGCCGCGGGATCCCGGCGACGAGGGACCGCAGGAGACCGCCGGCGGTCACGGGAGCGACGACCGATGAGTGTGTTCGGGCACGGCCAGATGCGGTTGTACCTGCTCGCGCTGCTGCGCGAGGGTCCTCGCCACGGCTACGACGTCATCCGCGACCTCGAGCAGCGGTTCTCCGGGCTGTACTCCCCGAGCGCCGGCACCGTGTACCCCCGCCTCGCCAAGCTCGAGGAGGAGGGCCTCGTCGAGCGGACCGACGAGGGTCGCAAGGCGCTGTACCGCCTCACCGACGCCGGACGCGCGGAGGTCGAGGCCCGCCGCGAGGAGGTCGAGGCGCTGGAGGCCTCCCTCGACGCGTCCGCCTCGCGGCTCGCCGAGGAGATGCGGGCCCGCGTGCGCGCGAGCGCCGCCGAGTTGCGCAGCGAGATGGACGAGGCGGCCGGGGCCGCCCGGTCGGCCTCGGGGCGCGGCGGCCGGGCGGGCCAGTCCGGTCAGGCCTGGAGCGGCGCAGGCTGGTGGCAGTCGGCGATGGACGGGGGTCTCGGCAGCTCGGGACGCCCGGGGTCCCCCGCCCCCGGTCTCGAGGCGTTGCTCGGCTCCCTCGGCCGGGGCCCCGACGTCGAGGCCGTCACGCGTGCCCTGCGGTCGTGGGGATTCACCCGGTTCGGTGAGACGCCCGAGGACGCCCCGGGGCGGGCCCCACGCTCCAGCGAGCCGGACGTCGCGGACCGGGCGAGCGCGACCTGCTCCACCTCGACCACGAAGACGGGCGCGGGACCCGACGTGAGACAGGAGACCCCGCCAGGCGCCCCGGGCACCGGTGGGCCGCACGTCGAGATCCTCAGCGAGGACGTCGAGATCGCCGGAGAGGACGTCGACGTCCTCGATGAGGACGCCGACGTCGTCGGCGAGGTCGTCGACGGCGTCGACCCGCAGCCGGGTTCCGACACGCGGGGCGGCAGAGGTCACGACACCGGGTTCCCGTCGGCGGAGCAGGCGAAGGAGGTCGTGGCGATCCTCAAGGACGCCGGCGAGCGCATCCGCGAAGTCCTCGAGCGTCCGCGCCCCTGAGCGGCGTCGCGGGAGTCCATGACATCACCGACGTCACCGCGTCACCGCGTCAACGACGTTGCTCGGGTCGATGCCGCCGGCACCGCCCGACGACGAACGACGCCCACGGAGACCGGTCATCGAGGGCCCACGGCCCTCACGCCGGGTCGAGTGGGGATCCCGAGAACGCCCCGGGTCCGCGCGGACCCGGGGTGTTCTCGCGCGCGGCGCCGTCGGGTGCGTCGAGGGCGGTTCCCCAGGTCGATAGCCCGCGAGGAGCGACCCTGCGCCGAGGATCGGTCCCTCGGCCACCCCCTCGTCAGGACGGGTCCGTCGTGCCGGGGAGGGGACCCGCCGCGCGTCGTCGAGGGTGCTGCCCGACCCGTGACGGTCGCCGCATGGCTAGGGTGGGGCGCGGCCCGGGGACCATCCCGGAATCCGATCCGTCGACGACCCCTGCACCCGGCCACTCCCCTCGACCCCACCCCCTGCGCCCCCAACCTCGTGGAGGAGTTCCCCCATGCAGCCCCGCCCCACTCGCGCCGTCGTCTCCCTCGGCGCGGCCATGATCGCGACGCTCGCGCAGGCCGTCGCCGCCGACCCCGCCGCGGCGGCCTCCCGCCCGGCACCGCCGCGCCCGGCGTCGTGCTCGATCTCCGTCCCGCCCGTCGTGATCTCCTCGGGCTCGGCGGCCCGCACCCAGGTCACCCGTGGCCCGTCGTGCCCGCTCGGCTCGAGCGCCACCTGGAGCCTGGTCTCCCCGACCGGGACCGAGATCACCAAGGTCACGGTGTCGGGCACCCGTCCGGTGACGATGAGGATCCCGACGGCGTCGGCGGCGGCGTTCGGCCGCTACCGCCTCGTCCCCGTCTCCGGCACGGACTCGGAGTACGGGCTCATGATCGTCGGACCGGGTTCGGTGAACGTCAAGGCCGGTTCCCGCCTGTCGGTGGCGACGAAGGGCGCGCGGGTCACCGCGGTCGCGACGCGCTACGAGGCCGGTTCCGCCGCATTCACGCCGTGGTCGCGCGCTCGCGTCACGCTGCAGACGAAGTCGTGCAGCGGCTCGGCCTGTCGGTGGACGACACTCGCGAGCGCCCGCACGGACGCCCGCGGGCGCGCCGTCCTCACCCGGCCGAAGACCGCGACCGGGCAGCTCCGCGTCGTCACCTCCCCCACCTCGACGGTCGGGGGCCGGACGGTCGCGCTCACCCGCTGATCGGGCGACCCACCTGATGCCCGGGACCGCCCTTCCGTCGTACAACGATGGCGAGGCCACCACCTGCTGACCGCACCCCCGCCCATCACCGCTGGTCAGAGCGCCGCCGCGGGAGAGGTGTCACGGGGGAGCTCATCGTTGTACGACGGAGGGGCGACCGGCGTCAGTTGGTGAGGACGATCTTGCCGAACAGGTCGCCGGAGGCGAGGCGCTCGAACCCGCGACGCGCCTCGGACAGCGGCACCTCGAGGTCGATGATCGGCTCGAGGTGGTGGCGTTGGACGAACTGGGAGAGGAGCGCGAGCTCCTGGCGGTTGCCCATCGTCGACCCGATGACGCGCAGCTGCCGGAAGAAGATCTTCGTGAGCTCGGTCTTCTCGGGTGCATCGCCGCTGGTCGCGCCACACGTGACGATCGTGCCGCCGGGGCGCAGGACGTTGACCGAGTGCGACCAGGTGGCCGCGCCGACGGTCTCCATCACGGCGTCGACCTTCTCGGGCAACCGGGCGCCGGACTCGAACGCGGCCTCGGCGCCGAGGTCGAGGGCCCGCTGCCGCTTCTCCTCGTCACGGCTCGTCACCCACACACGCAGGCCGGCGGCGGCCCCGAGTTGAATGCACGCCGTCGCGACGCCGCCGCCCGCGCCCTGGACGAGGACGAGACCCCCCGGGGTGACGCCGCCGTTCGTGAAGAGCATCCGATAGGCGGTGAGCCATGCCGTCGGCAGAGCGGCCGCGGTGGCCCATCCCATGTCGGCGGGCTTGGGCACGAGATTGGCGGTGGGCACGAGCACGCGTTCGCACAAGGTGCCCTGGTGGACCTCGGAGAACAGCGACCGCTTGGGGTCGAACGTCTCATCGCCGGACCACCCCGGTGAGGCGATGACGGAGTGGAGGATCACCTCGTTTCCGTCGTCGTCGACCCCGGCGCCGTCGCAGCCGAGGATCATGGGCAGACGGTCGGCGGGCAGTCCGACGCCCTGCAACGACCACAGGTCGTGGTGGTTGAGGGTCGCCGCGCGGAGCGTGACGACGGACCACCCCTGCGGCGGCGTCGGTTCTGGCCGCTCCCCCACGACGAGACCGGAGAGGGGATCGGTGGCGGACTGGGATTCGCAGTAGACGGCGAGCATGTCTTGCAGGCTAGTCACCGGCCCACGCGCGTGGCGCCTAGGGAGGCGGCCGGACGTTCGCGGTTACACTCGATGATGTCGCCGAACGCCTGTGACGGACTCGCGGTGTTTCCACCCGGGCCGGTTCCTTCCCGCCGGAGGAAGCGCTGGACAGCTCGGCGTGGGGGAGTTCGACGAGGCAGGGGAGGTTCTGGTGGTCGATGTTGCCACGGCCCGACGGGCACGGCTCGTCAGAGCCTGTTGGGCCCTGATCGACTCGATCTGCTGGTTCGCGGCGATGGTCTCGACGGTCTGGCTGCGGTACGACTTCGTCATCCCAGCTCGCGCCCTCCCCCTCGTCCTCATCACCGGAGCCGTGGGGGCCGCCTGCCAGATCGCGCTCGGTACCCTGCTCGGCCCTTATCGCACCGGTCACGATCGCGGGTCCTACGAAGAGACCTCAGACCTGGGTCGTGCCACCATCCTCGCCACCCTGGTCACGTTCGGGCTCGTCAGCCTCTGGCATCCGGACTATCTCCCGAGGTCGGCACCCGTTACCGGCGGAGCCCTCGCCCTCCTCGCGATGTTCGCGGCCCGACTCATGGTCCGGTCAACTCACACACGTGCAGCGCGCGGTCGGCAGGGCGCGGAGCCCGTGATCGTGTTCGGCGCCGGACGCGGCGGGAGCCGTCTCGTGCGCAGCGCCCTACGCGAGGACGACAGCCCGATTCTCCCCGTAGCCCTGCTCGACGACGACCCGGCGAAGTCGCGCCTCCGCATCGAGGGCGTGCGGGTTCGGGGCACCCGCGCCGATCTCGTGAGGGTGGCGGATCAGACGGGAGCGACGACCCTCGTGCTCGCCGCGCCGACGATGGACGCCGAGATCGCCCGGGAGCTCACTGCGACGGCTGCCGACGCGGGTATGGCGGTCAAGGTCCTGCCGTCCATGGCCGAGATCATCGACGGGCGTCCCACCGACAGTCTCCGGGACTTGGACCTCGCCGACCTCCTCGGCCGGCACCCCGCTCACCTCGACGCCGCGGTGATCTCGCAGAGCCTTGCGGGTCGGCGTGTTCTGGTCACGGGCGCCGGCGGTTCCATCGGTAGCGAGTTATGTCGTCAGATCGCCCGCTTCGACCCCGACGTGCTGTTCCTCCTGGACCGTGACGAGTCGGCGCTGCATGCGACGAGCCTCTCGCTGGACGGGGACGGGCTGCTCGGCGGGGATTCGGTGCTGCTCGCCGACATCCGTGATCCAGGGGCCCTGCACGCCACCTTCACCCATGCCCGCCCGGACGTGGTATTCCACGCCGCTGCGCTCAAGCACCTGCCACTGCTCGAGCGCTTTCCCGATGAAGCGTGGAAGACCAACGTGCTCGGCACCCTCAACGTCCTGCGGGCGGCAGCGGAGGTCGGGGTCGAGACGTTCGTCAACGTGTCGACCGACAAAGCTGCGGACCCCACCTCGACGCTGGGGTACAGCAAGCGGCTCACGGAACGACTGACGGCAGAGTTCGCTCGGCGGTACCCGGGGCGCTTCGTCAGCGTCCGGTTCGGCAACGTGCTGGGTTCGCGGGGCAGCGTCGTGCCCGCCTTCGCCGCCCAGATCGAACGCGGCGGCCCGGTCACGGTGACGCACCCCGAGGTCAAGCGGTACTTCATGCTCATCCCGGAGGCGTGCCAGCTCGTGCTGCAGGCCGCGGCCATCGGCGCGGATGGTGACGTCCTCGTCCTCGACATGGGCGAGCAGATCCGGATCGCCGACGTCGCGCGCACGCTCATCCAGATATCCGGTCGGCAGGACGTGGACATCGTGTACACGGGTCTGCGCCCCGGGGAGAAGCTCGGTGAGGACCTCTTCTCGGATGCCGAGAGCCGGAGGCCGACCTCTCACGAGCTCGTCGCCCGCGTCGGGGTGCCGGCACTCGACGTGTCGGAGGTCGCCGGCCGCATCTTCGACTCACCCGAGGACGCCCGGGACTGGATGCGGACGACGTCCCGCCTATGGACCACCCCACTCGCCGACCCCTCGCCGATCACGGTGGTTCATCGCGACCTCTCACCCGGTGTCCGGCCGGCCGACGCGGACGCCCCCGACGACGAGGACGAGATGAGGGACGTGAGGAACCACTCCCGTGCCGCCGAGGCGCCTGAGGACCACCGCGCCCCCCTCCCCTCACGTGCACAGGAGACCTCATGACCGACCCAGTTCTCCTGTCCCAGGCGCACGTGACCGAGCTGGAGGAGGAGTACGTCCTGCGGGCGTTGCGCTCGGGGTGGGTCGCTCCCCTCGGACCGGAGGTCGACGCGTTCGAGGCCGAGGTGGCCGAACGGGTGGGCGGTGGCGTGCAGGCTCTGGCGCTCTCGTCCGGCACGGCGGCACTCCACCTCGCACTCGAGGGGCTGGGGGCCCGGCCCGGCACGTGCGTCGTGCTCCCGAGCATGACGTTCGCGGCGTCGGCCAATGCCGTCGCCTACACCGGCGCCGAACCCGTGTTCGTCGATTCGGGTGACGATGCGAACGTCTCCCCGTCACTCCTGCTCGAGGCCGTGGACTCCCTCCGGGCGAAGGGCCGTGAGGTGGCGGCGGTCATGACCGTGGACCTCTTCGGGCGGGCCTGCGACTACACGAGGATCGCCCCCGCGCTGGCCGAGCGCGGCGTTGCTCTCGTGGAGGACGCCGCCGAGGCCCTGGGGGCGACGACCCCCGAGGGGGCGGCGGGATCGTTCGGCCGGGTGGCGGCGCTGTCGTTCAACGGCAACAAGGTGATGACGACCTCGGGTGGCGGCATGCTGCTGTCGAACGACGCCGAGCTGCTCAACAGAGCCCGGTACCTCTCGACCCAGGCTCGTCGACCTTTCCCGTGGTACGAGCACACCGAGATCGGCTACAACTACCGGCTGTCCAACATCCTGGCTGCCCTGGGGCGGGCTCAGCTCGCGCGCCTGGACGGGATGATCGCGCGTCGGCGCCAGATCCGGGACCACTACGCGGGCGTGGTGGCGGGCCACGACGACATCCGCATCCTCGGTCGCGAGTCGACCAAGCCGCCCGCCGGAACGGGGTCCGGGGCCGATGCTCGGGACAATTGCTGGCTCACGTGCCTCGTCATCGGCGGCTCCGACGGTGCGGGGACGGGTCGTCCCCACCCCGACGAACTGGTCCGTCGCTTCGGCGAGGAGGGCATCGAAGTGCGGCACCTGTGGAAGCCGATGCACCTCCAGCCGGTGTTCGCAGACGCCACGGCGCTGCTCGACGGCACGAGCGAACGGCTCTTTGCCACCGGGATCACCCTGCCGAGCGGATCGGCCCTGACCGATTCCCAGGTGGAGCGCGTCGGGGCGTTGCTTCGCACGGTGCTCGAGGAGTCGCTGTGAGCCGCGGCTACCTCCGCGCCAAGCGCGCCCTCGACCTGGCCCTCGCCGTCCCCGTCGTCGTGGTCACGCTTCCCGTCCAGGCGGCCGTGGCCGCCGTCGTCTGGGCTCGCCTGGGGCGGCCCGTGCTCTTCCGCCAACAGCGACCGGGCCTCCACGGAGAGCCGTTCGACCTGCTCAAGTTCCGCACGATGCATCCGGCCACCCCTGGCCGCGAGGACGATGCCGCCCGACTCGACCCTGCGGGCACCGTCCTGCGCTCGACGAGCCTGGACGAACTGCCGTCACTGTGGAACGTGGTGAAGGGGGACCTCAGCCTCGTCGGTCCCCGTCCGCTGCTGATGCGCTACCTCGACCGCTACACCCCCGAGGAGGCTCGGCGACACGACGTGCGCCCCGGGCTCACCGGGCTCGCCCAGGTGAACGGTCGCAACGCGACGACGTGGGAGGATCGCTTGCGGTGGGATGTCGAGTACGTCGACCGCGCCTGCCTCCGGCTCGACCTAGAGATCTTGTGTCGCACAGCCCTCGTCGTCCTTCGTCGCGAGGGGGTCTCAGCGCCGGGCGAGGCGACGATGGCCGAGTTCCGCCCCCTGCCAGCCACCACCAGGACGGAGGTCTCACCGTGACGGACGAGACAACGACAGGTCCCCCGATCCCGCTCGTCATCGTCGGATGCGGCGGCTTCGGCCGCGAGGTGCAGGACGTCGTCGAGGCACTGAACGCCGCAGCAGCGGACCCTCCGTTCGACCTCCTCGGATACGTCGACGACGCGCCCACGCCGGAGAACCTCGAAAGGATCGCTCGGCGCGGCGCTCGGGTCGTCGGGGACCTCCCATGGCTTCGATCCGCGCCGCCCGAGGTGCAGTACGTCATCGGCATCGGCTCCCCCGCGGTCAAGGCGCGCATCGACGCCAGACTGGCCGATCGACCGAGCCCCGTCCTGGTCCACCCCCGGGCCACCGTCGGCGGCGACGTCGAGTTCGGGCCCGGCACGGTCGTGTGCGCAGGCGCCGTCCTCACGACCAATCTGCGAATCGGCCGTCACGTCCACGTCAACCTCCTGTGCAGCGTCGGCCACGACGGCGTCATCGGGGACCACGTGTCGATCAATCCCCTCGTCGCCGTGTCCGGTGACGTGAGGATCGGTCCCCGCGTCATGGTCGGCACCCATGCGGCGATCCTCCAGGGCAAGTCGATCGGGGAGGACGCCGTCGTCGGTGGCGCCGCGATGGTCGTCAGGGACGTTCCCGCCGGGGTGACGGTCAAGGGCGTGCCGGCGACGTGAGGATCCGCCTCGTCACCCAGTGGTACCCGCCCGAGCCCGCGGGCGTGCCGCAAGGCATCGCGCGGGGGCTCGCCGCGCGGGGTCATGCGGTCGACGTGCTCACCGGTTTTCCGAACTACCCCACGGGCCGCCTGGCCGAGGGTTACCCCTTGCGCCCCTACCGTCTCGACGTCGACGGCAGCACCGACGGCGAAGTCGTCATCCACCGTGCGCCGCTGTTCCCCAGCCACGACGCGCGCGCGGCCAGGAGGATGGCGAACTACCTCTCCTGGGCCGCGAGCGCGACGGCCGTGTCTCTCGCCCGACTGCCGCGGCCGGACGTGTGGTTGACGTACTCCTCCCCGGCGACCGCGGCCCTCCCGGCGCTCACGGCGGGAGCAACCGACCGCCTCCGTCGTCGTATCGCCGCCGTGGCCGGCCGTGCTGTCGACGTCGGAGCCCACGCGCAGATCGTTCAGGACCTGTGGCCCGACAGCGTGATGGCCGCCGGGTTCGTCGGAGACTCACGCGTCAACGCGGCGATGGAGGCGGGGCTCACCGCCTTCTGCGCCTACGCCTTCGCCCACACCGACGCGGTCGGGGTCATCTCTCCCGGCATGCGCGGGCTGCTGGTCGAACGGGGCGTCCCGAACTCGTCGATCGTCGACACGCCGAACCCGGTGAACGTCGCCTCCCTCCACCGGTGGTCCGGCGACGAGGTGCTGAGGCGCCGCCGGGACCTCGGCCTTCCCGAGAGCGGGCGTCTGTTCGTCTATGCCGGCAACCTCGGCGAACTGCAGAACCTGCCGGCCCTCGTCGACGCCTTCGGCGCGGCACCTGGGGCGTCCCTCGCGCTCATCGGGCCGGGAGTCATGCGCGACCGACTGCAGCGCCGCATCACCGACGGCGATCTGCGGAACGTCCGACTGCTGCCCGCTCAGCCCCCTGAGCGCCTCACCCGATTCCTCGCATGCGCCGACGTCCTCGTCGTCTCGCTGGCGGACACCCCGCTGCTGCGGGTGACGATGCCGAGCAAGGTTGCCTCCTGTCTCGGGGCGGGGCGCCCGGTGCTCGCTCACGCGGCCGGCGATGTCGCCGACGTCGTCGAGGCGGCGGGAGGAGTCGCGTGCCGTCCGGGCGATGCGACCGATACCGCACGGGCCGTTCGCGTCATGACCGACTGGACCGAGGACGAGTTCGACCGACGGGGTCGCGCCGCTCGGGCCTACTACGAGGCCCACATGGACGTCGAGACCTGCCGGGACTCCGCCGAGGAACTCGTCACGCTCGCCGTGGACCGGGCGGGTCGCGCCACTACGACGAAGGGACACCGATGACCGACCTCACCGGAGCGACCGTCGCGATCACGGGAGGCACGGGGTCGTTCGGATCGACGATGGCCCGCTACCTGCTCACCCGCGGTGTGGGGGCGGTCCACGTCCTCTCCCGCGACGAGGCCAAGCAGCACGACATGCGGGTCGGCTTCGCCGACGACCGCCTGAAGTTCTTCCTCGGCGACGTGCGCGACGCCGCCAGCGTGCAGACGGCGTTCGCCGGGGCCGAGTACGTCTTCCACGCGGCGGCGCTCAAGCAGGTGCCGAGTTGTGAGTTCTTCCCCGACCAGGCCGTGAAGACGAACGTCGTCGGCAGCGCGAACGTCGTCGACGCGGCCGCGGCCGCGGGGGTGCGCTCCCTCGTCTGCCTCTCGACCGACAAGGCCGTCTACCCCGTCAACGCGATGGGGATGAGCAAGGCGCTCATGGAGAAGACCGCCCAGGCCTTCGCCCGTCGGCACCCCGACGCGACGCTCACCGTCAGCGTCACGCGGTACGGCAACGTCATGTACTCGCGCGGGTCGGTGATCCCCCACTTCGTCGGCCAGATCCGCGCAGGGCGCCCGATGACGGTCACCGACCCGAGCATGACCCGCTTCCTCATGTCGCTGCGTGAGTCCGTCGACCTCGTCGAGTACGCGTTCGAGCACGCCGAGCCGGGTGACCTCTTCGTGCGCAAGGCGCCGGCGAGCACCATGGAGACCCTCGCCAGGGCCGTCGCCGTCGTCATGGGGGTGCCCGAGCACCCGATCGAGGTCATCGGCACCCGCCACGGCGAGAAGCGGCACGAGACCCTCCTCTCCCGCGAGGAGCGCGCGACCGCCACCGACGAGGGCGACTACTACCGCGTCCCGGTCGACTCCCGCTCGCTGCAGTACGAGAAGTACTTCGAGGAGGGCGACCCCCGGGCGAGCGTCGAGACCGACTACACGTCCGAGAACACCGAGCGTCTCGACGTCGACGGCACGGTCGCGCTGCTGCGGACCCTGCCCGAGATCGCGCCGCTGGAGGAGGGTCGCTGATGCGGGTCGTCGTCACCGGTGCCGGTGGGTTCCTCGGCTGGCACACGCGCACCCGGATCCTCCTCACCCGGCCCGACTGGGAGGTCGTGCCCGTGGGCCGGGCGGGGTGGCCGCGGCTCACCGACCTCGTCCGCGGCGCCGACGCCGTGCTCCACCTTGCGGGCCACAACCGCGGCGAGGAGGACGACCTCGCGAACGGCAACGTCGCCCTCGCCACCGAACTCACCGCGGCGCTCGACGCCGCCGGTGGCTCCTCCCCCCCGACGGTCGTCTACGCGGGCAGCACGTATGTCGACCCCGGCCACTGGGGTGTCGACTCGCCGTACGCGGCGGGCAAGCGCGGCGCGGGGGACGCCCTGCGGGCGTGGGGCGCGCGCACGGGCGCACCCGTGCGCGAGGTACGTCTGCCCGGCCTGTTCGGTGAGCACGGTCGGCCGGAGTACAACAGCTTCGTCGCGACGTTCGCCCACCGCATCGCCCGCGGTGAGGAACCGCAGATCGTCGGTGACCGGGAGCTGCCGCTGCTCCACGTCCAGGACGCGGCGGAGGCGCTGCTCGACGCTGTCGACGGGACTCGCGCCCTCGAGAGGACTCGCGCCGTCGACAAGGGCAGCGCGGTCGACGAGACCGGCGCCTCCGACGCGGGCCGGGTGGTCGCGGACGATGCGGCCGAGGTGACGTGGCCCCAGGGTCGCCCGATCCTCATCTCCGAGGTCGCCCGGCGTTTCGCCCAGATGCACCACATCTATGCGCCGGTCGGCGAGATCCCTTCTCTCGCGGACGCGTTCGACGTCAACCTCTTCAACACCCTGCGGGCGGCGATGTGGCCGCAGGCCTACCCGCTGCGCCCGGTGCCACGCTCGGACGAGCGCGGCACCCTCGTCGAGACGATCCGCGTGCACGGCGGCACCGGGCAGGCCTTCGTCTCGAGTACCAACCCCGGATACACGCGTGGCGATCACGTCCACCTGCACAAGATCGAGCGGTTCCAGGTGCTCTCGGGCACCGGGCTCATCCGGCTGCGTCGCACGTTCACCGACGAGGTCCTCGAGTTCCGATGCACCGGTGAGGAACCCGCAGTGATCGACATGCCGACCCTGTGGACCCACTCGATCGAGAACGTCGGCGACGAGCCCCTCGTCACCGCGTTCTGGACCAACGACCTCCTCGACCCCGCCCATCCCGACACCTACCCGCTGCCCGTCCTCACCGGGCACGACCGACCGAAAGCGTGAGCGCCGTGGACACGCCGTACGAGTACACCGACCTCCGACGCAGCGACGTCGCCGAACTGGCCCGCATCCACGAGCGTGGGTTCCCCGCGTTCTTCCTCACGACCCTGGGGCAGCCGTTCCTGCGCGAGTTCTACCGCGGGCACGTCGACGACCCGACGGCGGTCGCCGTCGTCGCCCGCCTCGCCGAGGGTCCGCGCCGCGGGCAGCCGGTGGGCGTCGTCGTCGGGACGACGAAGCCCGCGGGGTTCTACGCCCGGCTCCTGCGCCACCGGGGTCTCGCCTTCGCGCTGGCCGGGGCACGGGGGGCGCTACGCCACCCCACCGCGGTCCCCCGGCTCGTGCGGGCGCTCTTCTACCGCGGTGACGCGCCGGACCCCTCCTACGCGCTGCTCTCGTCGATCGTCGTCGAGCCCGCCCACGGCGGCTCCGGTGTCGGTGCGCACCTGCAGCAGCTGTGGTGCGAGCAGGCCGCCGCGGCGGGCGCCCGCCGCGCCTACCTCCACACCGACGCCGACGAGAACGTCGCCGTCCGCGCCTTCTACCGGCGCTGTGGATGGGAGGAGACGCAGGTGAGCGTGACCCCGGAGGGCCGACGCCTCATGCGCAACGAACGCGACCTCACCGCCCTGTCCGACCCCGACGACCGCGGCGACGACGGGCACATCGACGACACCGCCCCCGGCGGCCCGGGGAGCACCCGATGACGAAGGTCATGACGATCGTCGGCACGAGACCCGAGATCATCCGGCTGTCCCGGGTGATGGCCCGCCTCGACGCGACGGTCGATCACATCCTCGTCCACACCGGGCAGAACTACGACTACGAGCTCAACGGGATCTTCTTCGACGAGCTCGGCATCCGCCGGCCCGACCACTTCCTCGAGGTCGACACGAGCAGCCTCGGTCGGGTCCTCGGCGAGACGCTCATCAAGACCGAGCAGGTGCTCGCGCAGGTGCGGCCCGACGCGGTGCTCATCCTCGGCGACACGAACAGCGCGATCGCGTCGATCATCGCCAAGCGCATGCGGATCCCCGTGTACCACATGGAGGCCGGCAACCGCTGCTTCGACGAGAACGTCCCCGAGGAGACCAACCGCCGCCTCGTCGACCACGTCGCCGACTTCAACCTCGTCTACACCGAGCACGCCCGCCGCAACCTCCTCGCCGAGGGCCTCCACCCGCGTCGCATCCTCCTCACGGGCTCGCCGATGAAGGAGGTCCTCGACCACCACGCCGACGCCTTCGCCGCGAGCACGGCACCCGCCGACCTCGGCCTGGAGCCGCAGGGCTACCTGCTCGTGTCCGCGCACCGCGAGGAGAACGTCGACGACCCCGCGCGACTGTCGGCGCTCCTGCGCTGCCTCGTCGAGGCGCGGAACGCCTTCGACGTCGCGGTCCTCGTCTCGACGCACCCGCGCACACGCAAGCGTCTCGACGTCCTCGCCGCCCGCCCCGGTGCCGAGGACATCGATCTCACGGGCCTGACGTTCCACCCGCCGCTCGGCTTCATCGACTACGTCCGTCTGCAACAGGACGCGCTGTGCGTGCTCTCGGACTCCGGCACGATCAGCGAGGAGTCCTCGCTCCTGAGGTTCCCCGCGGTCACGCTCCGGGACTCGATCGAACGTCCCGAGGCCCTCGACACCGGCGCGATCGTCATGACCGGCCTCGACCCGGCGGGCGTCGTCGAGGGGATCCGCGACGCGGTCGCCGCCGTCGGGCCGCAGGGCCGCACCGATGCCGTCCTCCCTGCCGACTACGACATCGCCAACTGCTCGGAGCGCGCCGTCCGGTTCATCCTCTCCACCCACCGTCGCCACCGACAGTGGTCGGGGCTGCGGGAGGAAGGCCTGTCGCGGTAGGCCGGGAAGGGTCGTCTTGAGCATGCGTCCAAGAGCGATTTGTGCGGGTCGCCACCGCCCGTAGACTGGCGTGAGAACCCTGCTCGGCAGGGGGGGTGGTCCCAGCACGTCAGGGACCTTTCGTCGGTTCGACCAGGGGGGAAGATCGTGGCCACACCGGCCGAGAGCAACCGTGATCCGTGGGGACGGTCACTGATGGCGACACTGCGCCGATGGTGGTGGATCCCCGCCGTCCTCGGGCTCGTCGGGGCCGTCGTCGGCGGACTCGCCGGCGTCGCCGCGCCGAAATCCGCGCAGGCGATCGTCAACGTCCAGATCAGCGTGCCCGATTCCGATTCCGTCGCGACGGCGCAACAGAGTGCGTTGCTCGAGGCGTCCTCACGCAACGTCCTCGAGGCGGCG
The DNA here is from genome assembly GCF_032060985.1 of Mobilicoccus sp. NCBI lineage: Bacteria > Bacillati > Actinomycetota > Actinomycetes > Micrococcales > Dermatophilaceae > Mobilicoccus > Mobilicoccus sp. The sequence continues at coordinate 55,724 of NZ_DAMBGD010000012.1, read as the reverse complement.
AGCCAGAAGGTCGGTGTGCCGCTGCCTGAGCTCGCCGCTGCGACGGAGGTGGGCGCGGAGGTGAGGACGTCGTTCCTCACGATCAAGTCCACCGACCGTGACGCCGAGAAGGCCGCGCGCATGGCCAACGCCGTCGCCGACGCCGCGATCGACCAGAGCAACAAGCGCATCGACGACGAGCTCGACGAACTCACCCGCGCGACGAGCGTCCTTATCCAGGGTCAGGCCCTGGCCGACAAGGCGGCCGAGGACGCCCGGGTGGCCCGCCTCGGCGGCCAGCTCGCCGACCAGCAGGGTCAGCTGCTCACGCAGTCGCGACGACTGGCCCTGCTGCAGAGTGCCGAGGCCGACACCGCGCAGGGTCCCTCGACGATGCTTCTCGTCGCGATGGGTCTGCTCGGAGGCATCCTCGCCGGCATCGCCCTCGCGCTCGTGTTCGGTGGGCGTCGAGGCCAGATGTCCTCGCTCAACGAGATGCGGCGGGTGTACCCGGAACTCGAGTTCGTCTCCGCCCGCGAGCTGCCCACGCTCATGAGCATGGAGGCCGCCGACGTCGACCGCGTCGTCCTCACCGGGGTGCGGGCCCCTGCCGGGGCCGTCCGCGCGCTCGTCGAACCGGTCGCGGCCGGGTTCCACGCGGCCGGCCGCGAGGTCGTCCTCACCGAGGACCTCACGGCGTTCAACGCCGACTCCGCCGCCGGGCGTCCCCGAACGGCGACGCTTCTCCAGACGCCGCTGACCAGCGCCGTCGTCAAGCGCACGGGCCGCGACGCACACGCGATGATGCTCGTCCTCGTGCGACCCCACAAGACTCGATTCGAGTGGCTCGATGAACACGTCTCCTCATTCGGCGACCGTGTCTGCATCGTCGTCGACGGCTGAGGCCCGTCTCGGCCAGCAGTCCGAGACGGTCGTCGGGGCGACCGGCGACCGTCTCGGCGACGACACCCTCGGTGCCCGCGACGTCCAGGGCCCCCGCGATCTCCGCGACGCCCACGCAGAGACGTCGAGGGACTCTCGGCGTACTGTCCTCGGCCCCGACGGTCGGCGCCGGGACCCCGTGACGTGGCTGCTCTGGCTGTTCGTCCTCAACATCGTCCTGCAGCGCATCTCGGTCCCGAACATCTCGATCCCGCTGACCGTGCCGATCACCGTGCTCTGGTGTCTCGCCGCCTGGCGGGTGGGGATCCTCGCGATCGAGAAGCGGCGTCTACTCCTGTGGCTCTCCGCCGCGGCCGCGTCCTCCGTGGTCGCGCTGCCCCAGACGTTGTTCGTCGAGCGCCCCTACATCAGCGTCAACAGCTGGCTGTTCTGGATGACGATGTGGTTCCCGGTCGTGTTCATGATGAGCGACCGATCCGGCCCCACCTACCGCCGCATGATGCGGTCGGTGACGAACGTCGGACTCTGGCTGAGCGCGCTGTCGATCACGTTCCTCGTCACCCAGCTCGTCGGAATCCCCTACCGGGACTGGCTGTTCGACATCCTGCCGGACTCCCTCCACGTGACGGGGTTCGCGATCAGCTACCCCATCAGCTACGGCCACTCGATCTGGAAGTCCAACGGCTGGATCATGCTCGAGCCGTCGTTCATGTCGTTCACGCTCGGCGTGTGCTTCATGACGGCGTTGCTCACCCGGGCACGGGGTTGGAAGGTCATCATGCTCGGGCTGGGGCTGATCACGACCGTCGCGGGCTCCGGCTTCGCGATCATCGGCCTGGGCGTCATCGGCATGCTCCTGTGCGGGCAGGGTTCCCTGCTGCGCAAGTACGTCGTCCCGGGCATCGTCACCGCGGCGATCGCCGTCCCCACCGCCCTCGGGCAGGTGCTCCTCAGCCGTGTCACCGAGGTCGGCGACACCAACAGCTCCGCCGCCCTGCGGAGCTTCGAGCCCTACCTCTACCTCATCCCCCGCTGGGTCTCCGAGCCGTGGGGTGTGTGGGTCGGCTACGGCGCGGGGTCCTCCCGTCACGCGGTCGAGGCCAGCGGCACCGACGGCCTCATCGCCCCCACGATCGGCAAGGTGTTCTTCGAGTACGGCTTCTTCGCGGGTGCCCTTCTCGTCGCGTTGTGCGTCGTGCCGTTCCTGCGGCCGCACGAGCGCGCCCTCTCGGCGACCCTCCTGCTCCAGTTCATCCTCCTCCAGCCACCCGCACAGCCGATCATCGTGCCCGCGTTCGCCGTCGTCACCCTGTGGGCACCGGCGCCGCGCACCTACGCGGAAGCGGGGACGGAGGACGGTGACGAGCCCGACCCACCGCCCTTCTGGAGGCGGTACTCGCGGCGCCGGTGACGGCCTCGACACCCACGACCACACCTCTCGGAGAGTTGATCCCATGAACCGGCCCCAGGTCAGTGTCCTCATGCCCGTGCTCGACGAGGAGAGATCCGTGGCGGGGGCGATCACCACCGCCCTGGCGCAGGCCGAGCACGGCGTGGACCTCGAGGTCCTCGTGATGAACGGTCCCTCCGCCGACGCCACCGGGGAGATCGTCTCCGAGATCGCCGCCCGCGACCCCCGGGTCCGTCTGCTCGACAACCCGGAACGCAGCATCCCCACCGGCCTGAACATCGGCCTTGCCGCTGCTCGGGGGGAGTACGTCGCCCGTGTCGACGGCCACGCGTCGATCTCCCACGACTACGCCGCCCGGGCGTTGCGCCATCTCGAGGCGGATGAGGGACTCGCCGGCGTCGGTGGCATCCGGCACGGCGTCGCCCGCACCCCGCAGGGCCGGGCGGTGAGCCTCGCCCTCTCGAGCCCCTTCGGCGTCGGCAACTCGATCAATCACTTCGGCAAGGAGTTCCGCGAGACCGACCACGCCTCGTTCGGTGTCTACCGTGCCGACGCCGCCCGCGAGGTCGGCGGCTGGGACGAGTCCTTGCTGGTCAACGAGGACGTCGACTTCGACCACCGCCTCCTCGCCCGCGGCTACCGCATCGCGTTCGACCCCGAGATGGCGGTGTACTGGCACGTGCGCGAGAGCGTGCCGGACTTCTTCCACCAGTACCGGCGTTACGGCCGCGGCAAGGCGGCCATGGTGCGCAAGAACGGCCGGGAGGCCATCCGCGCGCGTCACCTCGCCGCACCCGTCGCCGTGGTCGGCACCGCCGGGCTCGCTCTGCTCGCGATCCGTCACCCGCGCCTCGCCGCCGCGGCCTACTCGCCCTACCTCGCCGGGGTCGGCGCCGCGACCGTGCACGCCTGGAGGCGTCGGGGGGATCTCCAGCCCGAACCGGGTGCGCCCCGGGACACGAGCGTCTCGGTGCCCTCACTGCCCGGCTCGTTCGTCGCCATGCACTACGGCTGGGGGCTGGGCTTCCTCGAGGGCTACCTCCTCGGCAAGGAGCCGGCCCGCAGCTCTCAGCGGACGAGTTCCGCCCCTCGCCCCACCGCCCTCACCGCACCGCGAGCACGGTGACGTCGTCGGTGACGTCATCCGGCCGGTGGTGAGGCGTTGCCGGCTCAGGATTCCAGCGTGAGCGTCTCGTCCTTCTCGACGTAGGTCTCATCGGTCTCGGGGCAGCGGAAGCGGCCGTCGCCGAGGTCCTCGAGCGGGACACCCGCGCGTCCGACCCACCGGATGCGGCGTGCCGGGTTGCCCGCGACGAGAGCGTGGGCGGGGACGTCCTTCGTGACGACCGAACCGGCGGCCACGAGCGCCCATTCGCCGATGGTGACGGGCGCGATGCACACCGAGCGCGCACCGATCGAGGCGCCCGTGCGGCACGTGACGCCGACGGCCTCCCAGTCGTCGCCGCGCTTGAGGGTGCCGTCGGGGCTGATCGAACGCGGGTAGTGGTCGTTGGTGAACACGACGGCGGGACCGACGAACACGCCGTCCTCGAGAACGGCGGGCTCGTAGACGAGGGCGTAGTTCTGCAGCTTGCAGTTGTCGCCCATGCGCACGCCGGTTCCCACGTAGGCACCGCGACCGACGATGCAGTTCTCACCGAGGACGGCCTGCTCGCGCACCTGGGCGAGATGCCACACGGAACTACCGTCGCCGATCCGGGCGTCCTCCGAGACGTCGGCGCTGGGCTGGATGCGAACGGTCATCAACTCTCCTCAGAACGGGGCCGCACGGCCCGAACCACTATACGGAGCCGCGCCCGCGACCCCCTCGACCCGACTCCCCGCCCGCCGGTGTCGGCGAGCGGTCCCGCGAAAGCGAACGCCATGCCCACACGACGCGAGCCGACCGGCCGGCCCACGGCCCGAGCCGCTCTCATCCTCGTCTGCGCCACCATCCTCTCCGGCGTGACTCCCCCCTCCGGGGCTGTCGGCGCAGGCGCTGCCACCGATCCTCCCCCGCAGGTCGCCGCCCGCACCGTCGCCGAGACCCGAGCCGCCGGGCCCGCCCGCGCCACACCCCCCGCGGCGACACCCCGGCCGCCGACAGCGCGTCCTGGCCGACCCCCGGCGCCGACAGGATGCGTCAACACCCCTCGCGGATGGCAGGCCGCGGAGCGGGCGACGACGGCGGGTCGCACGGCCCTTCCCATCGCGAACCACACGCGTTTCGCCGGTCCGGCGACCGCCTACGTCGACGAGCCCGTCGCCCGGTGCGGACGCCCGATCGACATCCACATCGGTTCGACCCGCAGCCGTCAGGTGCGCGTCGAGATCCTGCGGGTCGGGGACTACCGGGGCGCGCCCGCCCGGGTCGTCTGGCGATCGGGCGCGATCCGGGTGCCGGCACGCGCACTCACCCCGCCGAAGGGCGAGTGGACCGCGTCGACGACGTGGCCGGCGACGTTGCGGGTGACCCCGTCGAACCGCTGGCGACCTGGTCTGCACCTCATCCGCACGACACCGCTCGACGACCCCCGCCACCCCAGCTGGCAGCCGGTCTGGCTCGCCGTCTCGGGACCCAGACCACCGTTGGTCGTCGTCGCCTCCGATCTCACCGCCCTCGCGTACAACCGCTACGGGGGTCGGTCCCTCTACTTCGGGCCCGGACGGGATCGGACCGAACAGTCCACCACCCGCGCCTACCACGCCTGGGCGAGGCGCCCGGTCTCCGAGCAGGGGCTCACCCACGTGCTGTCGATGGAGGTCCCCCTCGCGCGGCTGCTCGACCGCCTCGGTGTCTCCGCCGACTGGACGACCGACTCCGAACTCGACGCCGATCCGGCTCTCCTGCGCCGCTACACGGGCGTCGTGCTGCCGGGCCACAGCGAGTACTGGACCTCCGCGATGTACGACGGAGTGGAGAAGGCCGTCGCCGGCGGCGTCAACGTCGCCAACCTCGGCGCGAACTCCTTCTACTGGCAGGCGCGCACGACACGTGACGCCCGCGGACGGCTCACGGCGATGACGCTCTACCGTGAGAACGACCTCGACCCGGTGACGGATCGACGACTCACGACCGTCCGATGGGCGACGCCGCTGCTCGACCGCGACCCCGCGCGCCTGCTCGGCGTCCGTACGACGGCCATCGGGTTCCGCTCCTCCCCCGTCGTGGTGGATCCGCCCTCGTGGTTCGTCGCGGGAACGCGGCTTCGCCCCGGCGCCGTGCTCGTCTCCGGGGCGGGCAACGAGGGTGACGGCGTGATCGCCCGCGTCTCCCCGGCGAACACACAGGTCCTCCTGGCCTCGACGTCCGCCAAGGGAGCACGGGTCACGACGACGTACCGGTCCACGCCCTCGGGGGCGGCCCTCTTCTCTGCCGGCACGACGTACTGGACGTGCCTGGCGGTCGACGCCTGTGGGTCCCAGTCGGCGCCACCCGCGACGCGGACCGCCCTCACCGCGCTCACGCGAAACGTCCTCACCGCCGCGGCCACACCTCGCTTCGGTCACGCCCACCCGTCGAGCGGTCCCACGCCCTAGGGGAATCGGCGCGCGCCGGCGGGGGCGCCACACGCGGGGAGTACGCCGCCGCGCCGATAGGCTGAGCGATGCCCCACCCCCGACCGAGGAGTCCGCATGTCGCATCGGCCGCACGTGCTCTACGTCGCCTGGGGGTTCCCGCCCTCGCGCGGAGGGGGCGTGTACCGCGCCCTCGCGACGGTGAACGCGTTCGTGCGCGAGGGGTTCCGGGTGACCGTCCTCACCGCCGATCGGCAGACGTTCGAGAAGTACACCGGCGTCGACCCCTCGCTCGAGGCGCTCGTCGCCCCCGGGGTCGAGGTGGTGCGGGTGCCGTTCGCGTGGCCCGCGATGGACACCGACCTGCGGCACTGGTCGGCGTTGCGCATGTGGGCGCCACGGCAGTGGCGCAACCGGCGGAAGAAGCTGGACCGCAAGGATTTCCCCGAGATCGGGTACGGCCCCTGGCGAGAGCCGTTGGAGCGCGCCGCCGTCTCCGTGCACGAGGCCGACCCCGTCGACCTCACGGTCGCGACGGCCAACCCCAACGTCGACTTCTGCGCTGCGGCCGTGCTCAACGCGCGCTTCGGGGTCCCCTTCGTCATGGACTACCGCGACGCGTGGATGCTCGACGTCTTCGACGGTGGCCTGCTCCACGAGGAGGGCGGTCGGGAGGACCGGATCGAACGCTCCCTGCTCGCGGGCGCGTCCGAGGCGTGGTTCGTCAACGCCCCGATCCGGGACTGGCACGCGGCACGACACCCACGGCTCGCCGCACGGATGCACGTCGTCGCCAACGGCTACGACCCCGACTTCGCCCCCCGGCCGCGGACGACCCGCTCGGAGCGTCCGTTGACGTTCGGCTACATCGGCACGGCGTCGGCGAAGGTGCCGATGAGGGAGTTCGCGGCCGGCTGGCGCCTGGCCCGGGAACGTGGCGGTGACCTCGACGGTGCCCGCGCGCAACTGTGGGGATACCTCGGGTTCTACGCGACCCCCAACCCCGGACTTCTGCGCCTCGTCGAGGACCACGCCGCCGACGGCCTCACCTACGAGGGACCGGTACCCAAGGCGGCGGTGCGATCGACGTACGAGTCGTTCGACGTGTGCCTGCTCATCCTCGGGGCCGGCCGGTACGTGACGAGCGGCAAGGTCTTCGAGTACGCCGCGAGCGCGCTGCCGATCGTCTCGGTGCACGACCCGGGCAACGCCGCCACCGACGTCCTGCGGGACTACCCGCTGTGGTTCGGCGTCGCCGACCTCGACCCCGGGACGATCGCCGACGCCCTGGAGGCCGCGGCGCACGCCGCGCTCACCGCCGATGAGGCGACGCGTACCGCCTGCGCCGAGTTCGCCGCCCGGTACGCCCGTGACCTGCAGATCGAGCCGCGGGTGCGGGCGCTGCGCGACATGCTGGAGAACAACGGAGGTCGGGCATGAGCCCCGTCAAGGTCGTCCTCGTCGACACCGGCCGCGGCCGCGACGCCGCCTGGGTGCAGGCCCGGCGCGCGGACCTGCGGCTCGAGGACGGCGACGAGCTCGCCCTCCTCTCCTGGCACCACCCCCGCGCCGCACTCCCCGTCGTCGACCATCTCGTCCTCGGCCCCACCCTGGACTGGGGACGACGCGAGCCCGCCCATCCCTCGGTCACGCTGCCGAGGCGGGCGCCCACCGCCGCCTCGCACGCCGTCGCCGGCCTGCCCGTGTGGCACCCGCGCCGGGTGGTCCACGCGGTGCAGTGGCGCAGCCGCCGCCTCACGCGTCTGTCTCAGCCCACCGCGCGCCAGATCGCCGATCGTCTCGGCCGGGTCGTCCCCGACCTCACTCCCCTCACCTCCCACCTCAGCAGCGCCGAGCTCGGCGGCCGGGTGCGGGCGCGGCTGGGGGTGTCCTCGGACGGGGTGGCGACGGACTTCGCGATCGCTGCGGCACGCTCCCGGGAGACCGCGGCCCTGGCCGCGTGGGCCGACGTCCTCGTGCCCTTCGACATCCGCTCCCGCAAGGCGGCCTGGGTGCTGGCCCGTCGGGTGGCGGGCCCCGACGTCCCCGCCGACGTCAACGCCGCCGTGCGGTGCGTCCGGGCCCGGCGGCACACGCAGGGCTGAGCGCCGACGTCCCGCGGCGTCCCGTGACCACGCCGGTGACGACGCGTCGCGGGCGTCGGTGCGGGTGAGTCGGGTCAGCCGTGCAGGTGCAGGTGTTCGGCGAGCACGGCCACGGAGCGGCGCCCGTCGTGGACCTCGCGGACGTACTCCTGGCCGGCTCTCGCGGCACGGCGCCCGGCCTCCCGGTCGGCGAGCAGACCCCGCAGGACGTCCTCGAGGGTCTCCGGGTTCGCCTCGATCACGGGGCAGTCGGGTAGCAGCGCGCGGTTCTCGTCGGTGATGTGGGCGAGGACGACACGCCCGCTCGCCATGCCCTCGACGGCGGCGACGCCGTGCATGCCGATCGCGAGCTGGTCGATGACGATGTCGGCGCCCCGCACCTGGTCGGGCATCGACGTCGCGTCCTGACCACCGAGCCGTCGGTACGCGATGAGGCCCGCATCGGCGAGCCGCTCGCAGACGACGTCGGCGGCGTCGCTGCCCTTGAGCCGCGCCCGGCTGGGTGCATGGAGCACGACGGGGATCTCGGCGTCGAACGCCGTGGGCTCGGCGGCCCACCGCTCGACCTCCACGGCCAGCGGGAGCCACACGGCACCGGGGACGTCGGCGAGGAGATCCGGTGTCGACACGAAGACCGGCCCGTGCTGCGCCTCGATGAACTCGGCGATCTTGGGGGCGAGCTGGTCCCGTTCGAGCTGGAGCCGCGCGGTGAGCTCGTCCCCGGGGTCGGCGAACGGCGAGTAGGGGGTGCGGGCGGCGTTCGCTCGGGGGTCGCGGATCTCGGAGCCGTGGAGGACGAGTCCGACGCGGATGCCCTGTGCGCGCAGGGCGGCGGCGTCGGTGACGAAGTCGGCCCCGTACCGCCGGCCGATGATGGACCGGCCCGCCTCGAGGAGGGCGTGCGTCCACGTCGCGGAGATCGTGTCGCGGAACGCGGCCGACCAGCGCTGGTTCTCGCGGAACACGCTGAAGGGCACGACCTCGTCGGCGGGGAAGGTGTAGGAGCCGTCGCGGTCGACGGCGAGCACGAACGTCGCGGTGCCGGGGATCTCCCGTTCGAGCGCCTTGGCCCAGGCCCAGCCCTGACCGGCGGCGTTGACGGCACCGATGCCGAGGAGGCTGGGACGGTCGTCGCGGGTGACGTAGTGCTCGGTGACGTCGCGCAACGAGGTCTCGGCGGTGGGCTCGACGGGCACGGCCTCGGGTCCGAGGAGATGCCGGTAGAGACCTCGGAGCGAGGCCGCCTGGTGGTTCCACGAGTACGGTTCGAGCAGCCCCGGGTCCTCGGCGATGCGGAGGGCCAGCGCCTCGCGCCGGTCGAGGACGTCGCGGATCGCCGCGGCGCAGGAGGCCGGGTCCTCGGCGGTGAAGACCGCGCCGACGTCGTTGCCGCGGACGAACTGCGCGAGCGCGCGGCAGTCGCTCACCGCGAGCGGGAGCCCTGCGTGGAGGTACTCGAACAGCTTGTTGGGGAGGGCGAACTCGTGGCTGCCGAAGTGCAGCATCGGGTGGACGCCGAGATCCGCCGAGGCGAGGAAGGAGGACACCGACTCCGGCGCGACGGGGTCGAGCAGGTGCAGGCGATCCTCGACGCCGAGGCTCTCGGCGAGGTCGCGTAGCGCGAGGACCGGGCGCGTCCGGTTGTGCGGCACGCACACGACCGCGAGGTGCACCCCGGGCATCGACGGGAGCGCCTCGACCACGGTGTGCACTCCGCGGGCCCGGGTGACGCCACCGCTGTAGACGACGAGCGGGGTCTCCTCGGGCAGGCCGCAGGCGACGCGGATGCCGGGCTCGTCCTCCTGGAGGTGCTCCGAGAACACCGGCGCGTTCATGACGACGGTCGGAGTGACCGGAAGGTCGTACGCGCGCCGGAGTTCCTCGGCCAGCGGCGCCGTGACCGTGATGATCGCGTCCGCGTCGCGCGCGAACTCCTTCTCCAGGTCGAGCCAGGCGGCGTTGCTGCGCGGCGTGCGCGGCGGGTAGACGGGCAGCCCGGCGACGTACTCGTGAGCGTCGTAGATCCACGCGCCGGTGCCGCCGGCGGCGCGTCGACGGGCAACCGCCCGCGCCGCGGTGCCGACGTGGTGGATGTCGTGCGCATGGAGGATGTCCCAGTCGACCCGGTCGATGACGGGCGTGAACGCGAGGTCGAGGTCGTCGACCTCCGGCAGGTCGCGCCGCCACGAGACACCGAAGTCCTGGGAGTTCCACCAGTCGTTCACGGACTCGAGCAGATCGGTCTCCACCTCGGCGACCCGCGCGTCGAGGTCGTTGCGCAGGCGCACGATCCGGCGGCGGGCCAACGCCCACCGGGCCCGCAGCTCGCGGTCCCGGCCGCCGAGGTCGTTGCGTTCACGGATGCGCTGCTGGGCCTCGACCTCGACGAGGCGGGCGTTCTCGGGCGACACCCCCAGCTCCAGCCGTCGCTCGCCGCGGCGGGCGACACGCCGCAACCGCCGATCCCGCAACCGGTACGGGACGGGCACCCGGATGAGGCGGACGTCCTGCATCCAGGTGTCCTGCCGGAAGTCGGTCGGTGACGCGCCGAGGAGGGTGACCTGCATCCCCCCGTCGGCGAGCGCGAGCGCGGACTTGAGGACGCGTGTGTCGTGGGCGATCGTGTTGCCGACCATCATGAGCACGTGGGTCACGGGCCCGATGCTACCGATCTCCTTGTGCCACGGTCCGATCCCCGCCCATCCTCCGCGGACGGTCTCCGTCGCCCCCGATGACCTCACCCGATGACCTCACCCCCTGACGTCGCCGTCGACCTCGCCGACCCCCGGGGCCCCGCGGAGCGATGCAGCGGCGAGGCCGCGTGGTCGGTGGGGGTCAGCGCAGCTCCAGGTGATCGGCGAGGAGGCGGGCGGAGAAGGCGCCGTCGTGACGCTCCCGCACGAACGCCGCGCCCGCGCGCGCGGCGCGGCGACCCGTCTCCCGATCGCGGAGCACCTCCCGCAGGACGTCCTCGAGGGTGTCGGGGTCGGCTTCGAGCACCCCGCATCCCGGCGCCGTCGCGCGCACCTCGTCGACGACGTGGCCGAGGACCACGCGACCGGCCGCCATCGCCTCGATCGCGCGTCGGCCGTAGCTCCCGATGCGCAGGTGATCGATGACGACGTCGGCCCCCTTGACGAGCGCGGGCATCGCCGCGGGGACGACGTTCTCGTGGCGGCGGTAGTCGATGAGCCCCTCCGCCTCCAGGCCGCGGCAGACCGCGTCGGCGACCTCACTGCCGGCGACCCGCGGGTCGCTCGGGACGTGGAGGACGACGGGCACGTCCGCGTCGAACGCGACCGGTTCCTCGCCCCACACGTCGAGGTCGACCACCTGGGGCAGCCAGATCGAGCCGGGGACGTCCGCGACGAGGTCGGGCGCGGAGACGAACACCGGTCCGTGCCCCACCTGCCGGAACGCCTCGATCTTCTGGAGCAGGAACGCCCGGCGCGCCTCGAGCTCGTAGGTGCTCTGCTCCAGGGGGTCGTCGAAGGGCGAGAAGCGGGTGCGCCGGGTCGTCGCCGCGGGGCTGCGGACGTCGGAGCCGTGCATGACGAGCCCCACGCGGATTCCGAGCGCGCGCAGCGCGTCGGCGTGCTTGACGAACGTGCGTCCGTAGCGCCGGCCCACGAGCGGACGGCCGGCCTCGATGAGGGCATGGGTCCAGTCGGCGTCGATGCGTTCGGCGAACTCGGCCGCCCAGCGGGGGTTGCTCCTGAACACGCTGAGCGGCACGGTCTCGTCCGCGTCGAACCGCAACGGTCCCCCGGCGTCGATGCCGAGCACCGAGGCCCGTACCCCGGGGACGTGTGCCTCGACGGCCCGGCCCCAGGCCAGGCCCTGGCCCGCGGCGTTCGTGGGCCCGATGCCGAGGACGGTGGGACGGTCCGTGCGCCAGCACGGTTCCTCGGTGACCTCGGAGAGATCGGTCGCGTGCGTCGGTTCGACGAGGGCGTCCTCACCGACGAGCGAACGGTAGACGTCGCGCAGCACCCGGGACTGCCGATGCCAGTCGTACGGCGCGAGCATGTCGGGGGTCTGCGCGATGTGCCGCCGGATCTGCGGCGCACGGTCGAGGACCCGACGGGCCGCCGCGGCGAAGTCGTCGACGTCCTCGGCGCGGTGCACCTCCCCCACACCCTGGGCGGTGACGAACTCCGCCTGCGCTCGGCAGTCGCTCACGAGCAGCGGCATTCCCGCGTGGAGGTATTCGAACAGCTTGTTCGCGAGGGCGAACTCGTGGCTGCCGAAGTGGACCAGGGGGATCGTGCCGACGTCGGCACTCGCGAGATAGGCCGAGACGTCGTCGGGGGCGACGGGCTCGAGGAAGTGGACCCGGTCGGTGACCTCGAGCCTCGTGGCAAGGTCGCGCAACGCCTGCACGCGCGTCGTCCGCGTCGTGGGGACGCAGACGACGGCGAGGTGCACCCCGGGCAGTTGTGGGAGCGCCGAGATCGCCGTCTGCACCCCGCGCGCGACGGTGATGCCGCCGGAGTAGACGAGCAGCGGCTCGTCCGCGCCCACGCCGCAGTCGGCGCGGACGTCGAGCCCCTCCCGCAGTCCGGGATCCCCGTCGAGGACCGGGGAGTTGTAGACGACCGCCGGACGGGCCGGCAACCCGTGGGCACGCTGCAGCTCGTCGGCGAGGGCGTCCGTGACGGTGAGCACCGCGTTCGCGAGGCCGATGTACTCGCGCTCGAGGTCGACGCTCGCGGCCCGGACGCGCGCCGTGCGCGGCGGGGAGAGCGCGAGACCGGCGACGTACTCGTGCGCGTCGTAGACCCACCAGGCCGGCCGACCCTGCGCGCGCCGTCGCGCGACCGCCCGCGCCGCCGTCCCCATGTGATGCATGTCGTGGGCGTGGATCACGTCCCAGTCGAGGGAGTTGACGAGGGCGGAGTAGGCCACCTCGTAGTCGTCGATCGCGGGGATGCTCCGGCGCCACGACGCGAACTCCGTGCGCGCGTCGTGCCATTGGAGCACCCGACCACGCAGGTCCTTCTCCCCCTCGTGGAGGCGCTGCTGCGCCCGGCTGAGGCGGGAGCGCGCCTGCGCCCCGGCCTCGGCGACCTTCGCTCGCGCCCGGCGCTCCCGCCCGCCGAGCTCCGCCGCCTCCGAGATGCGCAGACGCGAGCGACGGACGATCGCCCTGCGGTCGGCCGGGCTGGTCGCCGGCACGAGGCTGCCCTCCAGAAACCGCTCCCGACGCTCCAAGGCCTTGTTCTGGTAGCGCCACGCGAGGGGGACGCGGTGGATCTCGACGTCCCCGAGACGAACGTGCTCGGGGTATCCCTGCGACCCGTACCCGATGACGGTGACCTGCGCGCCTCCGTCGGCGAGCGCGAGGGCGCTCTTCATGACACGCGTGTCGTGCCGGATGTCGTTGTTGACCAACATGAGCACGCGCAGCCTGTCCATGTGTCGACATCCTAGGTGAGAGCGGCGAGGCGGCCTGGTGGGCAAGGGCACTCGTGTCGGGGTCGCCTCGGCGGGCGTGCGAGGGTGTCGCGCGAGCGCTCTCCGGGAAAGGCGCCGGGCACCACTAGAATCGCCCGAGTGCGTGGATCGACGACTGCGGATTCCGACGCCCTGGACACCCCGAGGTTGCCGGGCGGCACCGCGGCGACGGTGATCGCGGGCGTGCTCACCGCGGTCCTCGTCCTCACGATCAACGCGGGCCGTCTCGTCAACGCCCCCCTCACGTCCGCCGGCCTCCTCTGGCAGGTGTATCTGGGCTCCCTGGCCCTCGGGGTCGCGGCCGTCGTCGGCACCCGGCGGTGGCGGCACCCCGCTGTGTGGGGCCTCCTGCTGTTCTGGCTCGTGGGCGCGGCCTGGATGCCGTATGCGCGCGCCATCGCCCCCGACGCCCGCCTCGCCGCCCGCGAGATCCTCAACCTCTCCTACTGCGCGGTGCTGTCCTCGGCGGTCCTGCTCCTCGGACGCCGGGCACCGCTGTTCTGGTGGCGACTCGGCTGGGTGTTCGCGCTCGGGCTCGCCGGGTCGATCGCCGTGTGGGAGATGGTGACCACGCAGCACCTCTTCGTCGACCCGTGGCCGTTCGAACCGCGCACGGCCGTGGCGACCTACGGCAACCCCAACAACCTCGGCATCCTCACGTTGTCGATGCTCGTCGCGATCCTCGCCTGGCGAGCCGGTGCCCGCTCATCCGGGATGCGGGCGTTCCTCGCCGTCGCCGCGCTCGCCGCCGCCGGTCTCGTCATCGCCTCGGAGAGCCGCTCCGCGGTCCTGGGTCTGCTCATCGTCGTGGGCCTCGACCTCGCCCGGCGACTCGGGGAGCACCCCGGGCTCGTCCGTGAGGTCGTCGCGACCCGTCGTCGGCTCGTCGCGACCCTCGCCGGGCTGGCGACGGTGGTGCTCATCGCCGCGTTCGTCGTGCCGCCGCTCGCGGCCCGCAACCCCGTCGTGCGGATGGTGAACGCCGCGATGCAGCCCGAGACCGCGGCCTCGGACCTGTTCCGCGTCAAGGTCAGCCTCCTCGGCCTGCGGTACTGGCGGGAGTCGGGCTACCTCGGCACCGGCGCCGGGTCGTTCGAACCCCTCATGTGGAACGACCCGAACTCGGGCATCGCCATCGAGGCCAACCTGCACAACGCGTTCGTGGAGATGCTCATGCAGTACGGCATCGTCGTCTTCGCGGTGTTCACCGCGCTCCTCGTCCTGCTCGTCCGCATCTGGTGGACGACGCGGCGCCCGGCCTCGATGCGGCCCCGGGTCGCGATCGTGCGCACCGAACTCGTCGGCCACCTCGTCGTGTTCGCCGCGCTCGGACTCACCGCGAGCTCCGCGCTCACGCTCACGACGTGGTGGCTCGTCCTCGCGAACGCGTGTGCGTGCGCCGCGACGCTGGCCGACCTCACCTCGCGGACGAGGCCACGTCCGCTCGCCGCGCGCGTCCCTTCCACGGTGGGGTGACGGGGCGGGCCGCGATCTCGCCCAGAGCCTCGACCAGAGGCGTCATCTGACGCACCCGCTCGAATCTCTCCGCGTAGGCCTTCGCCGCCCGCTCCTGCTCGGGAGTCACCTCGTGGGCGAGGCGCTCGGCCTCCTCGAAGGCCCGCGCGACGTCGGCGGCCCCGAGCGACGTGGCCTTGACGAGCAGGGGGTAGTCCCGGAGGACGTCGGCGACGGCACAGTCGTCCTCGTACAGTCCGACCACGGGCTTCCCCGTGGCCATGTACTCGAAGACCTTGCCCGAGGTGACGTACGGGGAGTCCGCGACGATCATCACGAGCACGTCGATCGCCGCGTACGCCGCGGCGATCTCGGCCTTCTGAACGGGCCCGTGCCAGGTGCAGTCCTGTGTGGGGTCGCCCGTGGGCAGCACGTTCGCGACGGCCCGACTCACGCCGAAGAACCCCAGGTGGCCGTACAGGTTCATCGTCGCCGCGGCCATCTGCGGGCTCTCCTTGGCGCGCCGCCACCCGGCCCACACCTGTTCGTGGGGCTGGTTGCCGGTGAGGGTGCCGACGTAGCCGAAGCGCACCCCTCCGGTGGCGCCCTCGGTCGGTGTCCGCGCGCCTTCGGACTCGGCGGCCCGGCCGACCGCGTCGGTGAGGGAGGCGACCACCGAGCGGTCGTACCCGTTGGCGACCACCATCATCTTGTCCGCGTCGGCAGGGTAGGCCCGCTGGTGCCAGGCGAGCAGCGGCTGGTTGACGAAGCAGATGAGCTCGGCGTCGTCGAAGGTGCGCCGCTCCCAGGTGTAGGCCGGGTGCCCCTCGGGGAAGGCGAGTTCGTCGGTGAAGAGGTCCAGAGTCCAGCTGTCGCGGCTGTCGAGCACGTAGGGCACACCCGTCGCTCGGCGGAAGAGCCACGGCGCCTCATAACAGGAGTACGGGTTTCCCGTCGCGAGGACGACGTCGAGGGGTCGCCGCCGGTGCACTGCGACCATGCGCGCGAGCAGGCCGGGCACCCAGGAGCCGTACTGGTCCAGCCATACCGTCGCGGTCGCGCGCTGGGTGAGGCGACGGTGCAGCTCGGGGAAGTTGCCCCGCAGCCACGAGAAGCGCCGTGGGTGGGTCTCGAGATGCTGCATCGGCAGCGGGATGCGCTCGACGCGGATGCGTGGGTCGATGCCGTCGAGCAGGCTCTCGTCGGAGGAGCGGGTGATGTGCTCGAAGAAGTCCGGCGTCACGGTGAAGACGGTGACGTCGAAGCCCGTCTCGACGAGGTGGTTGGCGAGGGCGAGCATGCGGTAGACCCCGCTGGCCCGTGACGGCGGGAAGTAGAACGCGACGAGGCCCACGTGACCGCGGCTGCCGGGGCGCCTCATGCCGTGCCTCCCACCGTCGTCGTGGCGTCCCCTGCGTCACCGGGCTCGGCGACCGTGGTGCCCCCCACCGGCTCCCCGTCCGCACGACCGGGCTCGGGATCGGGCTCGGGCTCGACCTTGTCCGTCCTCTTGAGCGCCTCGCCCCACCACCGGGCGACGTGCTTGGCGGTGAAGACGCCGGAGTGGTACGCGGCCTCGGGATGCTTCTTCAGCAGCCGGTAGGTGAGCTGGGTGAACCGGGTGCCACCGTGGACGACGACGTCGACACGGTCGGCGGTGTACAACTCGGGCTGACTCTCGGCGCGGCGGGCCATGACGAGGCCACGCACGAGCAGCCAGGGCCGCCGGTAGAGCTGCCGCTGCGAGAACCGGGACACCCGGCCGTGGAAGGTCTCGGCGCGGGCAAGGTACGTACGCGCCGACCGCTGCTTCTCGGGCGGGAGCGCGTCGGCGGCCTTGGCCGCCCCCCGCAGTACGGCGAGCGGCGCCCGGTCCACGACGGCGCGTTCGACCCGCTGGAGGGCGTTGTAGCGGTCGGGGTCGCCGACGGTGACGAGGGCCATCCCGGGCGGAACCACCCCGGCGGTCATCGACTCGAGGTCGACGGCCACGACGCGGGCGCCCATGTCGATGGCCCGCTGCACCCCGTGCATGAGGCGGCGCCACTGGAGAAGCCCCTGGTAGACGACGACGATGCTGAGGTCGCCCGGCTCCGTCAAGGGGGTCTCCGGGACTCGCCCGAGCACGTGGGTGTGGAGGAGGTCGGCGACGCGTTCCTCGCCGTAGAACCCGCGGAGCACCTCCCGGATGTGGGCGAGTTCGCGGGTGGAGACGTCGGTGCGCAGCCGCGCGACGGCGTCGGCGACGGCCTCCGGATCCGGTTCGCGGGGGACGAAGACCGCCATCCCGACGTCCTCGGGCAGCGCCATCGTCTCCTCGGGGCCACCGCTTCGGGTGACGACGACCGGGAGGCCGGCGGCGATCGCCTCGATGAGCGTGATGCCGAAGGTCTCGTAGGCCGAGAGGTGGACGAGGACGTCGGCTTCGCGCAGGTAACCCCCGACCTGCGAGGGGTCGACGACCCCCGCGAACGCCACCCGTTCGTCGAGGCCGAGTTCGACGGCGCGGTCCACGAGCTTCTCGCGCAACGGGCCGTCGCCGACGAGCGTGAGGTGCCAGGGGCGTTGCGGGTCGCGGGCCACGGCGACGGCGAAGCTCTCGAGCAGCCGGTCGACGCCCTTGCGTTCGATGAGACTCCCGACGTACAGCCACCGGTCGGGGTGTCGCATGGGCTCCGCGCGGGGCGGCAGATCGTCGAAGCGGACCGGGTTGGGCACCGCCCGGATGATGTCGCCCTGCTGGCCGCAGTACCGCCGCAGGACCCCCGCCGACTCGTCGCCGACGGCGATGACGGCCTGGGCGCGCGCCACGGCCGCCCGATAGTCCGACGCCGCCTCGAGGTCGGCGAAGACGGCGCGCACGTACGTGGCGTGCTCGGTGATGACGAAGCGCGTCGGCCGGGGAAGCAGCGGGGCGACCGCGGCCGCGGTCGGGGCGCCGACGTGGGCGTTGACGACGGTCGCCTGAGTGATGTGCGGCAGCGCGTGGGCGATGAGCGCCGCACGCTGGACGTCGATCGCGTCGTGGCGGGAGGTCATCGGCGACATCGGGGCGCGCACGTGGACGACCCGCCCCTCGGGGCGTTCGGCCGTCGTCACCCACGACGCGGCGGGCTCGCCGTCCTCCCCGGTGGGGCGGCCTTCCTCCGGGGCGTCGTCGTCGACCGGCGTCGAGTCGACGTGCACGATGGTCACCGGGTCGGTGTGGTGCCGGCGAAGCGTGGTGACGGCGTCACGGACGAACGACCCCCACATCGGGTTGTTCTCGGTCGGGTACCACGGCGTGACGAACACAACCTCGTCGTACCGCTCACCGGGAACGGGTTGCGCTGCAGCCATGAGGGTGTCGACGTCGCTCACCGCGGTCTCCTCGGGGGGTTTCGGATGTCCGTCGGCCACCCTATCCTTGCCACTCCCCCGGCCCTGGGATCCCCGCGGGGCGCCGGATCTCGCGCGCCGGGATGGTGCTGCCCGGCGCCGGTCATGCGGGGCGCGGTCGTGAGCGGCCGGTCGTGCGCGGCGCGGTCGGTCGGGGTCGTGGGCCGAGCCCCGACCGCGCGTGGCCGACGAGGAGGTCGCGGCCGGCGCAGGGTGAACTCGTGGCGGGCGCGCGTGATTGTGGCGGTGCGCCGCGGCGGGCGGAGGCGTCGGGCGGGTCCGGCGCGCTGCGGGGCGGGCTCAGGTGCCGAGAAAGTCGGCGAGGACGGCGGCCGAGCGCTCCCCCGAGTGGATCCGACGGACGAAGCTCGGGCCGTCGGCGGCGAGCGCTCTGGCCCCGTCGCGATCGTCGAGGAGGCGGCGGACCACGGTCGCGACGTCCAGCGGGGTGGCCTCGAGGATCGGGACGTCCTGGCCGGTCGCCTCGACGACGCATGCCCGGACGACGTCGCCCACGTAGGCGAGGACGACGCGGCCTGCGGCCATCGCCTCGGCGGCGGCGACACCGTAGAGGCCGAGGACGAACTGGTCGAGCACGACGTCGGCCTCGCGGTACTCCCGCCGCATCGCGGCGCGGTCGAGGCCGCGCAGGGTGCGGTACTCGATGAGCCCCTGGTCGTGGAGCGCCTGCATCTGCGGGTCGACGAGGTCGCTGCCCTTGAGCCAGCCGTTGCTGGGGGCGTGGACGACGACGGGCCGCTGCCGCTCGAGGACGGGGGTGTCACTCGCCCACGCGTCGGCGTCGACGACCACGGGGCACCAGCGCGCGCCCGGCACGACGTCGATCATGTCGGGCGTGGAGACGAACACCGCAGTGTCGCTGCGCTCCAGCCAGGCGATGTTGCGCTGGGTGAGGCGTTGCAGGCGGGCCGTGCGCGGGTCCCGCGGGTCCCGGAACGGGGAGTGGGGGTGCCGCGCCGCGTGCACGTCGGGTCGGCGCGCGTCGGAACCGTGGACGAGGTGGGCGACCGTGAGGCCCGCGCGTTGCAGGGCGGGGGTCTCCGCGGCACACGTGCCGTAGAGACTGCCGAGCACGGGCCGTTCGGCCTCGACGAGGACGTGCGTGTAGTCGAGGAGCGCCCGCCGCTGCTCACGCTGCCAACCGAGGTCGCGGTACACCGAGGCGGGCACCTCGTAGTCGGTGGGGAACCGGATCGGGCCCGCGATCGCCATCGACCGGGCCCCCACGCCGGGGAGACGCTGCGCGGCCCGCGCCCATTCGTGGCCCTGACCGGCGAAGTTCGCGGGAGCCACCCACAGGCGGACGTCGGTCTGCGGCAGGCCGGGACGTTCCCGCCGGGCGGCGGCGAGCTGGTCGGGCGTGGCGAGGGGGCGACGGGTGACCCTTTCGGCGAGCCGGGCGGCCGGGGTGGGGGTGACCCGGCGGGCACCGGCGATCGTGGCCTTCGCCCCGTCCTTCACCTCACGCGGCAGGGCACTCAGGATGCCCCTGCGCGCGGCGGCGCCGAGTGAACGCCCACCCCGCGCGATCGACGCACCTCGCCCCCCGGTCATGACTCAGGCCTCGCCCGTCGGGCGACGGCGGGACAGGCGCGCGCCGAGCCCGCCGAGCCGTGCACGCAGGCCCGTGCCGGCCTCGTGGGCCGTGTCGGCCTCGTGGGCGTCGCCGGCTTCGGAGACGTCGGGTGAGTCGGGATCGGGGCCGGTGAGCAGGTCGGCGACGGCGCGGGCGAAGTGCACGTAGGGGTCGTCGTGAGCCCGGCCCCGCACGGAGGCCGCCACGGCGATCCGCCTCATCCGATGAAGCGAGTCGGGATCCCGGGCCCAGGCCTCGAGCTGCGCGGCGACGGCGGTGCCGACGCGTTCATCGCCTCGACCGGGCACGCCGCGCGCGGGCTCGCCGCCCTCGGCGTCGACCGCGCCGATCCCCGCGCGGCCGGTCGGCCCGTCGGTCGCGGCGTCGGCGCTCACGCCGCGGATCGAGGCGGCGATCGTCGCCTCGTCCCCTGCGCCGGTGCCCCGTGCGTCCCTGACACCGCCACCGGCGACACCGCCACCGGCGACACCGCCACCGGCGGGGGTGTCGGACACGTCGTCACCTACCCCGACGACGACGCCGGCGGCGCCGCGCCCGGAGACGCCCCGCACGAGCGCGGCCTGACGGGGGAGGTCGGTGGTGACGACGGGGAGTCCGCAGGCGAGGTACTCCCCCACCTTGCTCGGCAGCGCCTCCCGGAACGCCGGGGTGTCGTGCAGGAGCAGCAGACCCACCCACGCGCCCCGGGCGAGTTCCCAGGACGCGGTCGGTGGCTTGCGTCCGTGGAACGTGACGCGCGAGGCGACGTCGGGGTCGGCGGCGAGGAACTCTTCGAGCCCCTCCTGGTCGGCCGGCGCGACCGGACCGACGACGTCGAGCCGCCACGACGTGGCCTGCCGTAGGGCGACGAGCATGGCGAACAGCCCACGGGAGGTGCGCACGTCGCCGACGTACAGCGCCCGCGGGACGGGCCCGGGCGGGGAGGGCTCCGGAAGCATGCCGAGGTCGGGCTCGTTGGGCAGGATGATCCGGCGCCGCGCCCGCAGCGGCGGCACGTGGTCGTCGGCGACCACGGTGAGCGCCGCACGGGCGGCGATGCGCTGGGAGGCCCGCACGAGCTCGCGGGAGGCCCGACCGGCGAGACCACCGAGAGACGCCGTCCACGGTCGGTCGGAGAGGAGGGCCTCGTAGTCCTCGTGGACGTCGACGACGAGTTCGCGACCGCTCGCCAACACGGCGCTGTGCGCTGCGAGTGCGGAATCCGGATCGAGGGACATGAGGACCCGGCCACCCGCCGTGGCGGCCATGCGCGCGGCCAGCCCCGCACGGCGGATCCCCCCGCCCCGGGGCCACGTGCGCACGGTCGCCCCCGGTGGACCGTCCTGCACCCGACCGAGACCGAGGACCTCGACGCTCATCCCCGCGGCGACGAGCGCCGCGACCTCACGGTGGAGCCGCGCGTCGGCGACGTCGTGTCCGGAGGTGAGGATGGTGACGTCGAAGGAGCTCACAACTCGTCCATCGTCCGGGGGGTCTTGCCGACCTTGACGAAGTCGGTGTACGCGTCGATGCACTTCGCCGGCTCGCCCCGCATCATGACCTGCCCCTTGTGGAGCCAGATGCAGTCGGTGCACATGTCCTTGATGCTCTGCAGGCCGTGGCTGACGAGGAACATCGCCCGCGCGGACTTGCGGAGCTCGTCCATCTTGGCGTTGGCCTTCTCACGGAACGCGGCGTCCCCGGCGGAGAGGGCCTCGTCGATCATGAGGATGTCGGGCTTCATGTGGACGGCCACGCTGAACGCGAGCCGACTGAACATGCCCGAGGAGTAGGTGCGCATGGGCGCGTCGATGTAGTCCCCCAGCTCCGCCCACTCGGCGACCTCGCGGGCACGCTCCTCCACCTCGCGGCGGGAGAGGCCCGAGGCCAGTCCACCGAGGATGACGTTCTCGCGGCCCGAGAGCATCGCGTTGAACCCGACGCCGAGGGCGAGGAGGGTGCTGGCACGTCCCCAGACCTCGACGCGACCCTCGGTGGGCGGGAGGATGCCGGCGATGGTACGCATGATCGTCGACTTGCCGGCGCCGTTGGCGCCGATGATGCCGAGCGCTGTGCCGTTGGGCACGTCGAAGGAGACGTCCTTGAGCGCCTGGACCTCGACGAGCGCCCGCTCGCCGCGTCCGGCCCGGACGATGGCGTTCTTGAAGGTCGGCACCCGCTCGAACGTCGTCCGGTAGGTGATCGAGAGGTGTTGCACGCTCGCGGCGAGGTCGGTGCGGGAGGAGTTGTCGACGTACGTCTTCTCCGGCCCCGTCTCCGCCTTGGCCTCGGCACGACGACGCGCCTTGTCCTGCCGGCGGTTGCCGAGCGAGAAGGCCCCACCGACGAGGGGGGTGTCGCGCTTGTGGGAGGTGGAGCCGCCGGCGTGGGCGTCAGAGGCGGACAGCGAAATCACGCTCCCTCATGAGGAAGTACGAACAGCCCACGATGAGCGCCGACAGAGACCAGAAGACGGCCTGCCCCCAGATCTCGGGCGCTGGCATCTGGCCGGCCTGGAGCGCCTCCCCGTATCCGCCGATGAGCGAGTACAGCGGGTTGAAGGCCGCGAGTTCCTTGAGCCGACGGTGACCGAGCTGATCGATCGTCCACAGCACGGGTGAGGAGTACAGCCAGATGCGCATGATGTAGGGCAGGAAGCTCGCCGTGTCACGGAAGTACACCTGCAGGGCCGCGAACAAGGAGGCCAGGCCGGTGGCGAAGAGCGTGAGGAACAGCAGGAAGGGGATCGCCGCGAGAGTGGCGAGATTCCACGGGTTGCCCGCGAGCACGTGGAAGATGAAGTACACCGGCAGCGTCGGCAGGAACCGGAAGAACGCGGTGCGCACCGCCGCGATCGGCAGCAGCAGCCGCGGCATCGCGGTGTTGAGGATGACCTTGCCGGCGCCGACGACCGAGGACGCCCCGGCCGAGACCGAACCCTGGAAGAAGTAGAAGATGAACAGCCCGCAGGTGAGGTGCGTGAACCGTTGCGCGTCGAATCCTTGACCGGCCTTGCCGCTGAGGACGTTGATGAGCAGGTAGTACACGAACGCGAGCAACAGCGGGTTGATGATGAGCCAGGCCTGCCCGAAGAATGTCATCGAGTTGGCGGCGCGCATGCCCGCCTTGGAGGTCTCGATCGCGAACTCGCGCCGACTCCAGAGCTCCTTGAGGTAGATGCCCAACGGCGGCATTCCGGCCTTGTGCGGCTCGTAGCGGTGGTAGATCGGTGTGTCGGACGTGGGGTCGGTCGTCACACTCATGCGCGAACCCTCCACAGACGCGGCCCGGTCATGGGTGCTCCTTCGGTGATACCTCGTGCAGTCGGTGCTGGTGCCACGCTACTCACCCCCGACGTCGAGTCGGGTGCGGCCGTTGGCCAACCCCTCGTACACGTCGACGAGTCGGGCACCGTCGGTGTCCCAGCTCAGCTCGGGTGCGGCCGCACGGACCGCCTCCGTGAGCCCGGCATAGTCTGCCACGGCTTCACGGGCCGCCTCGACGAGCGCATCGGCGTCGCCGGGGGTGTAGAGGGTGCCGAGTCCGTACGCGCGCACGGTGGCGGCGAGCTCACCCACGTCGGTCGCGACGACCGGCACACCGGCCTGAACGGCATGGAAGAGCTTGTTGGGCAGGGCGAGTCGGTGGTTCTCCCACCGGTCGGAGTGGGTGACGAGCACGAGGCCGGCGGCCGCGAGATGCCCGGTGACCTCCTCGGGCGAGCACGGCAGCTCGATACGCGTCGCCTTCTTGTCGAAGGAGGCGAGCCACGTGGGGTCCGCCGGTCCACGGAGGGTGACCGGCAGCCCCACGCCCGCCAGGCGTTCGCTCGCCTCGGCCACCGTCTCGAGTTCGCGATAGGCGGCGAGTCGACCCGCGTAGATGAGTCCCCTGGGGCCTCCCGTCCGCTCGACCGGGGTCGCGCGGGGAAAGGTGTTGCGGACGACGGTGACGTGCGGCCAGCCGTACCGCTCGCGCAGCGCACGGGCCACGCCGTCGCCGACGGTGATGACGACCGCCGCGCGGGACCCGAGTTCGCCCTCCACGCGGCGTTCGCGTCGGTCGAGCAGCGGGGTGGGGCGGTACTCGCGGGGTCGGCCGCTCCACAGCTCGTGGGTGTCGTAGACGAAGGGCACGCCGCGTTCCTCCGCGAGGGTCGCCCCGGCCCGCAACGCGGTGAAGTCGTGCGCGTGAACGACGTCGAACTCCCGGCCGCGGCCGTCGGCGATCGCCCCGTCCGCCCACCTCCCGAACGCCGAGTTGCGGTGCTGAGGCAGCAGCACCCAGCGCGCGAACCGCATGTGCGGCGGCAACGCGAGTCCGGTGAGCGACGGGGTGCCCTCGGCCCGGAACACCGACGACGTGCCGATGCTCGACACCGTGATCCCCTCCGGCGGCACGAAGTCCTCCGGGACCGAGCGACCGATGACGTGCACCGAGTGCCCGACCTCGACGAGCGCGGTCGCCTCCCGCAGCACGCGGGTGTCGGTCGCGACGGTCGTCGCCACGAGCATGAGGATCTTCACGCGCGCACCTCCCCCACCACGTCGTTCGTGCCCCAACCGTTCGCGCCCGATTCGTTGCTCACCCGTGCGCCCGCCGTCGTGTTCGTCCGGGCGTCCACCGTGCTCGACGCGCCGGGCCCTGGGCCCGGCACCGGAGGCCCGTCATCCCGGGCGGCGACGGTGAGCGCGTTCTCGCGCAGCGTCCGGGGGCTCGTGAGGAACCCGAGCCCCCAGCACCAGTGCATCGCGGCGAGGACGAGCGGGGTGCGCACGCGCGTCGACGTGGGCTCCCCGGCGCTGATGGCCCACCCACCGACGGTGACGGCGGCGGCGTACCCCGCGGGTACGAGCAGCGCGAGTCGGGTGCGGCGTGAGGCCAGCCCGAGCACCGTGGCCGCAGTGGTGCCGACGACCATCGCCGGCGGCGCGAGGTACCGCAGGTTGATCGTGCCCTCGTGGCGCGCGGCGACGACGCGACGCCACCGGCCGTAGTTGAAGTACTGCCGCGCGAGGGCCTCGAGGGTGCCGCGCGGTCGGTAGGTGACCGTGAGATCGGGGACGAACCACACGAGTCCGCCCATCCGGCGGATGCGGTGGTTGAGCTCCCAGTCCTGCGCCCGGGCGAAGTGGGAGTCGTACCCGCCTGCGGCCTCGAGCGCCTCGCGCCGGAAGACCCCGAGGTAGACGGTTTCGGCCTCCCCCGCCTCACCACCCACGTGGAACCGCGCGTTGCCGACGCCGAGGCGGCTCTTCATCGCGGTCGCGACGGCCCGTTCGAACGGGGTGATGCCCTGGGCGTCCATGATGCCGCCGACGTTCGCCGCGCCCACCGCGAGCAGCTCGGTGACGGCCGTCTCGAGGTAGCCGTCACACAGTTCGGCGTGGCCGTCGACACGCGCGATGACGTCGTACCGCGCCGCGCCGATCCCGGCGTTGAGGGCGTCGGGGGTGCGGCCGGTGGGGTTGGGCACGATGCGGACGCGCGGGTCCTCGCCGGCGAGCGCCTCGGCGACCTCCTGCGTGCGGTCCTTGCTCGGCCCGACCGCGAGGACGGCCTCCACCTCACCCGGGTATTCCTGGGCGAGGACGCGCCCCACCGCCGCCCGGAGGTGCCGCTCCTCCTCGAGGACCGGCATGACGACGCTCACGGCCGGTAGCCGCTCCGGCGCTGATCCGCTCACGTCGTCTCCCTGCCCGTTCGTCGTTCTCATCTCGTCCTCGTCGTGGCGCCCACGGCCCCGGTCGTGACCGTCATCACCGTCGTGACGGTCCCGGCCACCACCTCCACCACCTCCACCACCACGGACGTCACCGTCGTGGCGTCGTGATGGCCCGGGTCTGCGACCCGAGACGTGGGGCGAAGCACCCCGCCTCGGCGGGTCGCAGCCCGCCGGTGGTCCCGGCGGCGGCTCCATTCTGCCGTCCGGCACCGACAACCCGTGCCACACCACCCCGACGTCCTGAGTCACCTCGTCCGAGGGCGAGGTCGGCGGGGTGCGGCGCGGTCACGGCACCGCGCAGATGAGGCCGGCGGAGTCGCTGACGCTGAAGGCGTAGTCGGTGCCCTCGTCGGCGCTCGACGACGTGGCCTTGCCGCTTCCCCGCGTCGAGCGGCCCGTCGACGCGCGCGGCTTGGGAGAACCCGCCCCGGATGCCGACGCCGAGGCCTTCGCCCCGGTGGGGTCGGGGTCACCCGCGATGGTCTTCGCGACGATGTCGTGGATCCGTTGCGGGTCGTAGCGCCACGGCTGGATGAGCGGCGGGGTGAAGTTGACCGTCGTCATCTCCCCGTCGCGGGCCTTCATCGCGAGCGACCCGAGCCGGCCGAGATCACCGGAGGGGATGTCGGTCTCGAGCACGCTGCCCGAGACCGCGGCGATGTCCTGCGCCCGCAGCACGACCGTCTGCGGATTGAGCTGGTGGAGCATCGCGGTCATCACGCACTTCTGCCGGGCCATGCGGTCGTAGTTCGACGCGCCCTCGCGAGAGCGGGCGTACCAGAGCGCGTGATAGCCGTCCATGTGCTGCTCGCCGGGCTCGATCCACCCCGAGATCCTCGACGTGCCGCCCCCCATCGGGGTGCGCCGACCCACGACGAGGTCCAGCCCACCGACGGCATCGACGAATCGCCGGAACCCGACGAGATCGACCATCGCGTAGTACTGGATGTCGAGTCCGGAGAGCGCCTCGACGGCCTCCTTGGTGGCCTCCGCCCCCGGGTTCTTCACGTCCTTCGGGAACTGGTCGGCGTGCTCGCTGCCCCACTGGTAGATGCCGTTGAGCAGGCACTGGTCACCGCAGTTCCAGCCTTCGGGCATGAGCCGGTGCATGGTCGAGCCGGGGCGGAAGTCGATGTTCTCGGTGTCGCGGGCGAAGCCGAACAGGGCACTGCGACCGGTCGCGGCGTCGACGCTGGCGAGCATGAGGGTGTCGGTGCGCACGCCGACGCGGTCCGAGCCGCCGTCGGAGCCGATGAGGAGGATGTTGTAGCGACCCTCGACGGGTCCGCGGCTGTCCTGGGCGTCGAACACCGTCCGCACCGCCGTCCGCCCCGCCCAGGTGAGCCAGGCGCCGGTGAGCAGGGTCCCGCTCGTCAGCACCATGCACAGCACGGTGACGAGCGCGACGAGTCGCCGCGTGCCCGCCCCGACCCGTGAGAGCCGCGCCAACCGCATCGCGTCGAGGAACAGGTAGGCCCAGAACACCGCCCCGAGGACGAACGCCGCCACGAGCGCTCCGAGGAACCAGGGCGCGGCGACGATGCCGAGGAGGAACCCCGGGCTCACGAGGTAGATGATCCCCGCGAGCAGCGCGAGGGCGACCACGAGGACCGCGGTGCGCAACGCGAACCGACCGAGCGCCCGATTGCCCGCCGCGATCTGCGCACTGCCGGGCGCGACGAGTGTGAGGAGGACGAGGGTCCACGCGCGACGTCGCCGCAACCGCGGCGTGAAGATCTCGGGGTCCGCGAGCGACGTCGCGCCGCGGCGGAACTCCATCGGCTCGACCTCCGACACCCCACGCCGAGAACGGGGTCGGGGATCCGACCGGGGATCGTCGTGGGGAGTGCTCATGATCGTCAAGTATTCCGCTTCACCTGGACGGAGCCTGGAGACCTCGACCGGGCGCGTGTCGCCACCCCACGCCACCCCCCACCCGCCGCTCGGATGACGCCATCGATGACGTCATGCGGGTTCGGGCACGGTTGCCGGGGGTGGGGCGGGTCGGCGGGGGTCCTGGACGCTCATGAGGGCGCCGCCCGACGGTTGCGGACGGCGCCCTGACGGCGATGAGGAGACCTCACCTCACGAGCATGCGGCCCATGACGAGGCGCTGGATCTGGTTCGTGCCCTCGTAGATCTGGGTGATCTTGGCGTCGCGCATCATGCGCTCGACCGGGTGGTCCTCGACGTAGCCGGCGCCACCGAGGAGCTGCACCGCGTCGGTCGTCACCTTCATCGCGACGTCACCGGCGTAGCACTTGGCCGCGGCTCCGAAGAACCCGAGGTCGGCGTCGTCGCGCTCGGACTTCGCGGCGGCGACGTACACCATCTGGCGAGCGGCCTCGACCTCCATCGCCATGTCGGCCAGCATGAACTGGATGGCCTGGAACTCGGCGATGGCCTTGCCGAACTGGCGGCGTTCCTTGACGTAGCCGATCGCGTAGTCGAGGGCCCCCTGGGCGATGCCGACGGCCTGCGCGCCGATGGTCACGCGGGTGTGGTCGAGGGTGCGCAGGGCGAGCTTGAGGCCGGTGCCCTCCGGGCCGATCATCCGGTTGCCGGGAATGCGGACGTTGTCGAAGAACAGCTCACGCGTGGGGCTGCCCTTGATTCCGAGCTTGCGTTCCGGTTCACCGAACGTGAAGCCCTCGTCGGACTTCTCCACGACGAACGCGCTCACGTTCGCGCCCCGACGCCCGTCGGGGTCGGTGACGGCGAGCACCGTGTAGTACTCGGAGACACCGGCGTTGGTGATCCAGCTCTTCTGGCCGTTGAGGATCCAGTCGTCGCCGTCGCGCACGGCGCGGGTCTTCATCGACGCCGTGTCGGAACCCGCCTCGCGCTCGGAGAGGCCGTAGCTGAACATCGCGTCACCCTTGGCGAGCGGCGTGAGGTAGGTGCGCTTGATCTCCTCGTCACCGCCGAGGATGACCGGCATCGAGCCGAGCTTGTTCACCGCGGGGATGAGGCTCGAGCTCGCACAGACCCGCGCCACCTCCTCGATGACGATGCACGTCGCGAGGGCGTCGGCGCCCATGCCGCCGTACTCCCCGCCGACGTGGGGCGCGTGGAAGTCACTGGCGACGAGTGCGGAGAGCGCCTCACTCGGGAAGCGCTTCTCGTGGTCGACGGACGCCGCGTGCGGGGCGATCTGCTTCTCGGCGATGGTGCGGATCGCCTGGCGCAGCTCCTCGTGATCGTCGCTGGTCTTGAAGAGGTCGAAATCGGGGTTGCCACTCATGCCCGAAGACTATCCAGGCGTCGTGCTGCTCGACGCCGGGCGAGTGCGCGGTGATTCGGGGGTCGGTCCGCCTCGGACACGGGCCGACCCCACGATGCCGTCGTCGAGGAGCCGCGGGTCGGGTGGTCACGGTGGCGCGGCATGTCACGTCGGCACCCGCCCGCCGCCGGCCCCGCGACGGCGGCGGCACGGCCGTGCAGGACGCACGTCCGCAGGTCAGAGGCGGTTTCCTCTCGCTTCGGCCCCGGATTGGCAAAGTTTGTTCACAGGCCCGCGCTCCGACGTCAGCATCGCGACCGACCCGCCGATGGGAGAACGATTCCCGGGGCCGTGCCAGTGCGCCCGGCCCCTCGGGGATCACGCACCGGCGGAACGGCCGTCGGCGCGCCGTCCGTGCGAGAGGGAGATCGGCAGGTGACCGAGACGCCGCCCCGCGCCCTCTTCCCTCTCGAGCAGCACACGTGGGTGGTCGTCCTCCGCGTCGCCGTGGGGTTCGGCCTCGTCGGTGCCCTCGCGCTCGTCACCGGGGGCGAGCGCGCACAAGCGGCCCTCTGCCTGCCCATCCCCCTCGTGTGTGCATACACGGCGCAGGCCCTGCACCGACCCGGCGGATTCATCCGTCGAGGCGTCGCACGGTGGGCGAACGTCGCCATGATCGTCGTCTCGATCACCCTCGCCGTCCTCGCGGTGCGTCCCCTCCTCGGTGTCGACCTCCGCACGATGCACCCATTGGTCCTGCCCGGCACCACCATGGCGGTCCTCATCCAGGTCGCGGTGGTTATCGTGGGCGTGGAGTCGATCGGTCGACTGGCTCCGGGGGAAGCAGGACCTTGAAGGGAGCACCTTTCGCCATGACGACGCATCTCATCTACCGCTCCTACGGCGGGGAGAACAGCAAGTCCCGGCCCGGTTGGTTCAGCAAGCTCCTGTGTGCGGCGTCGTTCGCGCGGGCGGCCGAGCAGGCCGGCGTCCGCGTCCATTGGCTCGACGACGGCCCGGTCCCCGCCGACCGTATGCGCCTCTTCGAGGAGTTCGGCGACGTCCAGACGATCGCGGGCGGCCCCGTCGGCATGCGCCGCAGCTACGTCACGGCGCTGCGCCTCGCGATCGAGAGCGACTGGGCCGACGACGATCTCGTCTACTTCTGCGAGGACGATTACCTCCACACCCCCGACGCGGTGCAGGCGCTCAAGGCCGTCGAGACCCGTCCCGAGGTGTCCTACGTGGCGCTCTACGGCGCAACGCCCGGATACGCCAACCCCAAGGAGTACCCGACCGGGTACCACTACCCCGAGGGCTGGCCCACTCGCCCGGACATCGAGGTCGACGGTTTTCGGTTCGTCCACGTCGTGAGCACCGCGAGCACGTTCGGTGCGCGTCTCGGGGCGTTGCGTGCCGACTACCCGATCTTCCGGCAGGCGATGCTCCCGTTCCGCAACCGTTACCTCGACCACGAGACGTGCGTCATCTACCAGGGGCAGCGCCCCTACTCGCCGATCGAGCACCTCACGGGGCCGCCCCACGACTTCGAGCCCACGGTGCGCGGGGTGGCGCGTGCGGCGTTCCTCGTGCCGTTCCGGGTCGCGCTCACGCTGCGCTCGCAGCGCAACGCCGCCGACCCGCACCTCCTCTACGCCGCCGCCCCCAACCTCGGCTGCCATGCCGAGCTGGGCGTGATGAACCCGGGCCGCGACTGGGACGCCCTCGCCGTCGACACCCGCGCCTGGGCCGTCGACCGCGGCTTCGTGCCGGCCTGACTCCCGCCCCGGCACGTCGGCACGTCGGCACGTCGGCACGACGACCCGGCGGCCGCAGGAACCGGCCGGGAGGGTCGGCGTTAGCGTGGGGCGATGGAGACCTACACGCTCAACGACGGAGTCACGCTCCCGCGCATCGGATTCGGCACCTACCCCCTGCGGGGCGAGGCCGGTGTCACGGCCATGACGAGCGCCCTCGAGGCCGGGTACCGGATGCTGGACTCGGCGGTGAACTACCGCAACGAGTACGAGGTCGGGGAGGCGCTGCGACGTAGCGGGCTGCCGCGCGAGGAGGTCCGGATCGCCACGAAGGTCCCCGGCCGTGACCACGGCCGCACGAAGGCCGTCGCGTCGATCGAGGCGTCGCTCGAGGTCATGGGCCTCGACCGGCTCGACCTCGTCCTCATCCACTGGCCCAACCCGAGCCGTGGCCTCTACGTCGAGACGTGGCAGGGCCTCGTCGACGCGCGCGAGAAGGGGCTCGTCACGTCGATCGGGGTGAGCAACTTCACCGAGGAGCATCTGCGGGAGATCATCGCGGCGACCGACGTCGTCCCGGCCGTCAATCAGATCGAGCTGCACCCCCGATTCCCGCAGGCGGAGATGCGGGCGGTGCAGGTAGAGCTCGGCATCCGGACCTCGTCGTGGAGTCCGCTCGGCAAGCGCGACGCCGCCTACGACGAGGCCCCGGTCGCCGACGCCGCCAAGGCGCACGAAGTCACACCTGCGCAGGTCATCCTCCGTTGGCAGCTCCAGATCGGGTCGCTGCCGCTGCCCAAGTCCGCCAACCCGGAGCGTCAGCGCACCAACCTCGACGTCTTCGGCTTCGAGCTCACCGACGCCGAGGTCGAGGCGATCACCGCCCTCGGCCGTCCCGACGGTCGCCTCTTCGGGGGTGACCCCCGCACGCACGAGGAGATGTGACGCCGCTCGTCGCACTCTCACCGACGCCCCCTCCCCCGTCCCGCACGACGCGGTGGCGAGGACCGTGCCGCCACGAGTCCTCGCCGGCCGCACCGGGACCCGCGGGTGGGGGCGTCGGTCGTCGGTGGCCCGGCCCGCCGCTGCGACACTGGGGGCGCCGGCCCGTGGCCGGGAGTGATCCGGCCCGAGGAGGCGCGCGTGGGGAGTGAGCAGGCGGCGGTGACGGCGGTCCGGCGTCGTCGTGGCGGGTGGTGGCCGGCGGCGATCGCGCTCGTTTCGGCCGCGGGGGTCGTCCTCGCCTCCCTCGCCCGGGTGGGCTGGGGCCTCGACCGCACCGACGAGGGCCAATACCTCATCCTCCTCGCCGACCCGACGATGAGCCGCGCGACGGTCTTCCTCTTCGGATACGTCCTCCACCCCGTGTTCGCGCTCGTCGGCGGCGACGTGCTCGCCCTCCGCGTCGTCGGGATGCTCGTCGGCCTCCTCACCGCGGGGGCGCTCGGCTGGGCCGTGACCCGCGTCCTCGGCCTGCGGGGCGCGGACGCGTGGGCCGTGCGCGGCGTCGCGGCGGCGGCCGGTCTCCTGCCGGTCGTCTCCTTCCCGCTCACCCCGAGCTACAACACCCTCGCGTTCTGGGGGACGTGCCTGTGGGCCTCCGGCCTCGTCCTCGTGACGTGGCCCGGCCCCGGCCGGGCCGACGACGGTGCTCGTGAAGCGGAGTCCGCGCCCGGCGCCCGGAGACACCTCGGCGACAGCGCACGCGGCGCCGCCCTCGGCCCGGCACTCGTCGGCTTGGGCGGAGTGGTCGCGGCGTCGGGCAAGGTGACGACGGGGGCGGCGCTCGCAGCCCTCACGCTCATCGTCGCCGTCGTCCTGGCCGTCGCCTCCCGCCGGACGGTGCTCCCGGTCGTCGGATGGGTCGCGGGCGGAGCGGCGGTGGGGCTCGTCGCGCTCATGGCGCTCCTCGGTCACGGGCCCCGATGGATCGTCGACTTCTACCGTGAGGGCGCCCGCAACGTCGCACTTCTCCAGGGGCACGAGGACCTCGTGCGGTGGGACCCGTTCCCGTGGACCGGGTTCCTCGCCGCCCCGGCGCTCGCCGTCGTCGTCGCCGCGCTCGTCTCGTGGGTGCTCCTTCGGCGCGGTGTCCCCACACGTCGCCGGGCGCTCGCGATCGCCGCCCTGACGGTCCTCGCCGTCCTCGTCGAGGTCGTCGCGTTCGCCACGGGCCTCGCCCCCACCCGAGCCGTGCCGATGGTCGGCGCGTGCTGGTGGATCCCCCTCCTCACCATCCCCGCCCACGCCACCACGCGGCGATCGCGCGACGCCGACGGTCCCCACCCGCCCACGACGACACCCGGGACGACGGAGACCGCCGGAGCGCACGCGTCCCGGCGTCCCGCGCCGTACCGGGCGGTCGAGGCGGTGACGCTTCTCGCCCTCGCGCTCGCGCCGCTCGCGTACGTCGTCGGCACGAACGGCAACTACGCGATCGCGCAGGCCCGGGCGTGTCTGTTCTGGTTCGTCGTGGTCGTCCTCCTCACCGGCAGGCACGGCGGCTCGGCGCGCGACGACGGGGGACGCCGTCTCGCACGGCAGGTCGTCACGGCGGCGACGGCCGGGCTCGTCCTCGTCGCGGCGCTCTCGGGGCTCGGACACGCCTACCGGTACCCGGCGGTGGTCTCGGCGTGGTCCGACCCGGCCGCGACGGAGATCGCCGTCGTGAGCCCCGAGGGCGCGCGACTCCGGGTCACGAGGGCCGACGCGGCGACGTCGCGTCTCCTCGCCGACGTCGCCCGCGAGCATCACCTCACCGGGGTGCCGATCCTCGACGTCACGGGCGCGTCGCCGGGGTACGTCCGTCAGCTCGGTGGCAGGCCGGTGGGGAGTTCGTGGCTGCTCGGCGCGTATCCGGGCAGTCTCGACGCGGCGCTCGACGCGGTGCATGGCGACGACCCGACGCTCGTGGATCGGGCGTGGGTCCTCGACGCGCCCGCCTCGCCGCGGCGCATCGAGGGCCTCCTGCCGGCGCTCGGACGCTCGGTGGACCGGGATTACGAGACGGTCGTCACGTTCCGGCACACGCTTGGATACGAGGTGAGGCTCCTCCGCCCCGTGACCGGATCGTGACAACGACCCGCCGCGGGACGGGAATTGGACGGACGCCCGGACCTGAGCGTTTCGAGACCGGTTTTCTCGCAGGTCGGGAGCCTGCAGAGGGGGCATGTAAGGGCCGATGAGGTCTCGGGCTCCAGGGATGGGGCCCGCTCATCGTTCCGTCACGGAGGGGCTCCGCCCATGTCGCGCCTGCCACGCGCTCTCACCACCCTCACCGCTCTCGCTGCTGGCCTCGCCGTCGGGGTCGCGCCCCAGGCGGCCTCGGCCACCACCGCCACGGGCCAGGGCTCCGACCTCGAGGTCGTCACCACGACGACGACCACCGCCGACATCGACACGCGCGTCGTCACCGCCGGTGACGCCGCGACTGCCCCGATCGTGCAACGCGCGATGGCCGGCCCGACCCGCCTCGCCGGCGCGAACCGCTACGAGACGTCGGTCGCGATCAGCGAGCGTGCCTACTCCCCCGGCACGGCCAAGACCGTGTACCTCGTCGGCGGGAACCGCCTCGACGAGGCCCTCGCCGGTGCCGCCCTCACCGACGGCCCCGTGCTCCTCGTACCCACGACGGGCACCGTGCCCCGCGCCGTCCGCGACGAGATCGCGCGCCTCTCCCCCTCCCAGGTCGTCGCGCTCGGCGGGTCCGCCTCGGTCTCGTCCGACGTCCTCGGTCAGGCCGCCGGCGGGATCTCCACGACGCGCCTCGGCAACAACGACGTCTACGCGACGACGGTGGCGATCGCCCGCCGCGCGTTCCCCGAGGGGGCGTCCCACGTCTACGTCGCGCAGGTCGGCGGGCGCGCCGACGCCGTCGTCGGCGGTGCGCTCAAGGACGGCCCGGTGCTTCCCGTGCCGGCGACCGGCGCCGCTCCCGCTGCGGTCCGGTCGCTCGTCGCGTCATGGGGCCCGTCGAAGGTCACGGGTCTCGGCGGCACCGGCGCGGTGTCGGCGACGACGCTCGCCTCCGCTGCCGGAAGCCGGCCCACCGACCGTCTCGCGGGTGCCGACCGGTACGCGACGGCCCAGGCCGTCGCCCGCGCCGCGTTCCCGTCGGGCGCATCGGTCGCCTACCTCGCCGGCGGGACGATGTTCGCCGACGCCGTCGTCGGCGGCATGCTCGCCGACGGCCCCATCCTCCTCACCCCGCCCGCGAGCGCGACGACGTGGAGCAAGAGCGTCGCGAACACCCTCACGCGACTCGGCGTTCGCAACATCGGGACGCTCGGCGGATCGGGTGCGGTCTCGGACGCGGCGATCGGTACGGTCGCGGCGAAGGTGCCCACGGCGACGACGGGGTCGCTCCCGACGTACCGGGTGCCCGGCGCCCCCGCCCCGAGCCCGGCTCCCACGGAGGCGCCGACGCCTCCTCCGGCACCGGCCCCGGTTCCTGCACCGGCCCCTGCCCCCGCACCGGCCCCCGCGCCGCGGACGACGACCACGACGCCGACGGCTCCGTTGCCCGACACGTGTGCGGAGGCGATCGCGTCGTTCCATCCGGTCCCGCGGGATTCGCGGTACAGGATCTCGTGCGTTCGGGGCTTCGACACGTCCGACACGCTCGGCCTCACCGAGACGTGGGTGTCGAGCACGACGGGCGAGTTCGTCGAGGGCCGGGTGAAGATCCGCTCCGACCTGCGCGGGCCGCTGCTGCGTGCCGTCATCGCACACGAGCTGAGCCACGCGTGGTCGTACTCCGAGCTCACGACCGCGCAGCGGACGGCCTTCGCGAAGTTCACCGGCGTCTCGTCGTGGGGCGGCGGCGATTACAACTCGATGCCCGCCGAGGTGTGGGCCCGCACCCAGGCGACGTGCGTCGGCTACCCCGACGGGTACCGCCGCAAGCAGGTGACGTGCAACGACATCGCCCGGTTCGGGTGGCGCCCCTGAGACTGCGCCGGCCTTCCGGCCGCAGGTGAGACGACGGTGGGCGTCGGTGTGGGACGCACGTCGGCGCCCACCGCCGTGCGTCGTGTCGGCCCGCGTCGAGGGGACTCGCGGGCCCCGGATGTGACGTCCGGAGGGTCGGGCGAGCGCCGCGTGTCGTGCCGGGCCGATGGCGAAGCGGCGTGGTGCCTTCCCATGGGGCAGGATGACCCGTGCCGGGTGGACGCGTCTCGTCCCCGGGGTGGGTGTCGTTCTTTCGTGTGGGGGTAGTCGTGAAGTCGTCGTCGGCGTTGGTGGGGGTTCTCGTCGCAGGTGTGGGTGTGGGTGTGGGGGCGCCCGCCTCGGCGCAGGCCGTGTCGTCGTCCGATCCGCAGCCGGTGTCGCCCGTCTCGGCGTCGGTGGCGCCGGACGCGTTCGTCGGGGTGAGCGTGCCCGACATCCGGGCGCGGGTGCGCAAGGCCGACGCGTCGAAGATGACGGCGCAGGACAAGCGGTGCGTGAAGTACGTCAAGGCGCGGATGCCGAAGTGGTGGTCCCCGTCGGGCCACACCGTCGTGTGCCACGGCGGCACGACGAAGGGGTACGACTTCTACTTCGACGGCGTCGCGGTCCTCACGGTCAACACGAAGGTCGGCCCGCAGGGCTGGGCGCAGGCGTCGGCGTGGGGCGCGGCGCAGGTCGCGGCCACGGAGCGTCGTCCGCTCACGGACGCGCCGAAGCTGTGCCGCCAGGCGATCTCGACGCACACGGGCCTCGCGAAGCGGGCGGGCAACTACCGCATCCGGTGCGTCTCGCGCATCACGTGGAAGGCGCCGAAGACGAACATCCGTGACGCGGCCGTCCTCGGTTACGTCCAGTACGGCAAGCGCGACATCGCGATCCTCGAGACGCGCGACGTCTCGTCGATGTCGTTCATCACGGCGCACGAGCTCGGCCACGCCGTCTCGTACATGCCGAAGGCGGGCGGGCTGCGTCAGGAGGTCACGCGTGCGGCCAAGCGACGCACGTTCACCTCCGACCCGTACGTCGGGATGCCGGCCGAGGTGTGGGCCGAGTCGTTCGCCCGGTACTGGACGGGCCAGAACCCGCCGTCGGTGCAGAAGACGCGCCTCAGCCCTGCCCAGGTCGACCGCCTTCTGCGCCGGTACGGGTTGCCGCGCCGCTGAGACCCACGTCGCCCCCGCCTCGTCGTCGAGGAGGGGGCGACGTCGTGTCGGCGTCCCGCCGTCCTCCGCGACATGGCGGTGCGCCCGGCGCGGTGGCGCCACACGCCGCCACGAGGGGGCGCGGCGGGGCGCTGCCCGTAGGCTGGTGGGGTCAACCGGCGCCGAGACCTGGGGGCCCACGCACGTGAGTACCGCCGCGAGAACCGTTCCGTCCCAACCCCTCTCGGGCCTCGGTGAGGGTGGGGTGCGGCGATGAGCGTCCGTTCCGGCGACCTCCACGCGGGTCTGCGACGGGTCCGTAACCAGGCCGTCCACCGGGCCAAGCGTCTCGACGGGGTGCATCCCACGGCCTACGTCCATCCCTCGGCTCAGGTGGCGCAGGACCTGCGGGCCGAGGAGTACGTGTTCGTCGGCCCCGGCTGCGTCGTCCCCGCCGGGGTGCGCATCGGCCGCTACACGATGTTCGCGGCGGAGGTGGCGATCGTCGGCGACGACCACGTCGTCGACACCGTGGGCGTTCCCATGCAGTTCGCCGGGCGACCGCCGTCGCGGCCCACGACGATCGGCCGTGACGCGTGGCTGGGGCGGGGCGTCACGGTGATGACGGGGGTGGACGTCGGTGAGGGCGCCGTCGTCGCGGCGGGTGCCGTCGTGACGAAGGACGTGCCGCCGTACGAGATCTGGGGTGGGGTACCGGCACGGAAGATCCGTGACCGGTTCACCGGCGAGGATCGCGAGCGCCATGCGGCGATGCTCGCCGGGCCGGTGCTGCCGCCGTCGTTCGCCCCGCCGCGGCGACGGCTGGAGGACGACGCGCCCTCGACCGAGCAGGCCGAGGAGCGTCCCCACCTGTGTGTGCTCACGACGGCGCATCCTCTCGACGATGTCCGGGTGACGACGAAGATCGTCGGCGCGTATCTCGACGCCGGGTGGAGGGTGAGCTGGGTCGGCCCGGATCACAGCTTCTTCGCCGGTGAGGGGTATCGCGTGCCGGGCGTCGAGTACCACCTCACGCCGGCGTCGCAGGGGCGCGTCGACCGGGTGCGGTCGGCGTCCCGTGTCACGCGGGCGGCGCAGCAGGTGCGCGACGTCGACTGGTGGTACTCCCCCGATCCGGATGCGGCGGCGACGGCCGTCCGGGTCGCCCGACGCCAGGGCGGCCGGGTGATCTTCGACATCCACGAGGAGTTCCACGGGGCGATGCTCGACCGGTGGACGTTCGGGCGCCCGGTGCCCGCGGCGCGTGAGGCGATGCGGCGACGGGTGGCCGCGACGGCGCAGCGGTGCGATGTCGTCGTGGGGGTGAACGAGGCGGTGCTCGCGCCGTACACGGCGGGTCATCCGCGGGCGTTCCAGGTGCGCAACTGCGCGCCGCGGTCGTTCGCGGCGCAGGTGCCTGCGGCGTCGGCGGCCCCCGCACATCCCCTGCGGGTGATGCACGGCAAGGGCCTGCCGGGCAACGGGACTCCCGTCGTCCTCGAGGCGGTCGCGCAGGTGGCCGACGTCGAGGTCGTCGTGTTCCCGGGCATGGGGTCCGTGGCGACGGCCCCACGATGGATGCCGGATCTCGATGCGCGTATCGAGGCGCTCGGCGTCCGTGACGCGGTCGTCCTGCACGACGCGGTGGCCCACGACGCGATGCCCGACGTGCTCGCGCGGTGCCGGGTCGGACTCGTCGCCTACGGGCGCGACATGGGCGTGAGCAGTCTGCCCAACCGCTTGTTCGAGTACATGGCGGCGGGGATGGCGGTGATCGTCCCCTCGTACGCCGTCGAGATGTCGGCGCTCGTCGAGGACGAGGGCATCGGCCTC
This sequence comes from Mobilicoccus sp., assembly GCF_032060985.1. Taxonomy (NCBI): domain Bacteria; kingdom Bacillati; phylum Actinomycetota; class Actinomycetes; order Micrococcales; family Dermatophilaceae; genus Mobilicoccus; species Mobilicoccus sp. Next base: position 17,290 of record NZ_DAMBGD010000012.1, on the reverse strand, counting down.
GCGTGCGACATGGAGGATCCTGCGGCACTCGCGGAGGCGCTCACCCGCCTGCGGGACGACCCGGACGGGGTCGCGGCGATGGGTGCCAGCGCCCTGGAGGCGTTCCGCGCACGTCACTGCTGGGAGGCGGAGGTCGGGCGTCTCCTCGAGGCGACGACGCCGTGAACGAGGACCGTGGGTGTGACGGCGCCGAGGCCGAGCGCGGCGAGGGCGCGGCCGAGGCGACCGGCCCCCGGGAGCGGACGCCGGTCGACGGTCCTGCGCGGCTGGCGATCGGCCCGATCAACAACGCGGGCCAGGCGGACGCGTGGGCTCGCGCCGTCGCGGCGTACACCCCGCACGAGGCGTTCTCGTTCGCGTTCGCCCCGGTGCCGGGGCGGCGGCCGCCCATGCTCTTCCCCGCCTCCCGTCGGCTGCCGCACCACCGACTCACGCCCGACCCGGTCAAACGGTTCCTCGTGCGGCGGATGCTCCGGGGCAGCACGCACGTCGCGATCGACTCCTTCGCCGCGCTCCACCACCGTCTCGACGCCTCCCACGTGGGTGTCGAGCTGCCCCGCCTGCGGGAGGACCTGCCCGAGGCGTCGTTCGCCCTGATCGCGCACGGCAGCGACGTCCGTGATCCCCGGCAGCACGCCGAGAGGCTGCCGGAGTCCTATTACCGTCTCGACGCGGCGTGGAGCGAGGAGCTCGGCGCCGTCGCGACGCGCAACCGTCGCACCGCCAAGGAGGCGGGGGTGCCGGTCTTCGTGAGCACGCCCGATCTCCTCCTCGAGGACATGCCGTCGACGTGGCTCCCGGTCGTCGTCGACGTCGAGCGGTTCGCCGCGGAGGCACCGCCGTTCGCGACCCCCGAGGCCCGGCGGCGCCCGCGGGTGCTCCACCTGCCGAGTCGCCGCGTGCCGCCGATCAAGGGCACCGATCTCGTCGATCCGGTGCTCCGGCGACTCGCCGAGGCCGGACGGGTCGAGTACGTGAGCCCGGCCGGGGTCGCGCCCGAGGAGGTGCCCGCGCTCGTGCGGTCGTGCGACGTCGTCGTCGAGCAGGTGCGGTCGGGGTACTACGGCGCGAACGCGGTCGAGGGCCTGGCGGCCGGGCGGGTGGTCCTCGGGAGCCTCGCCGACGACGTCGCCGCGCTCATGCCCGAGGCGCCGCCGATGCGTCGTGTTCCGCACGACGGTCTCGCGGACGTTCTCGAGTCGGTGCTGGACGACCCCGACGGGGCGGCCGACCTCGCGGCCCGGGGTCCGGGGTTCGCGCGTCGGTGGCACGACGGTCGCGCGTCGGCCGGGGTCCTCGCCGCCTGGGTGGAGACCGGCACTCCTGTCTCCCCTCGCGCGGCCGACTGACCGCGCCGCGCGTCGCCCGGCGTCGGCGGACGAGACGTCGCGCGGGCTCAGGCCCCTCCGCCGTGCCGCAGCCGGAGGAACCCGCGAGCGCCGAGGGCGGCGAGGCCGATCGCGCAGACGAGACCGACGGCCACGGGTGCGGTGTCGGTGAACCGGGCGACGAGCCCGGCGGCGAGCAGGCCTGCACTCGCGGCGAGGAACCCGCGGATCTGTGCGGCCCACCGGAGCAGGCCGCTGCCGGCGAGGCCGAGGGTCCAGGAGATGAAGTAGAGGCAGATCGCCACGCCTGCGGCCGAGTAGCAGGCGACACCCCAGAGCGCGCCACCGGCGAGGAGTCCGACGGCGAGCGCGGCGAGGCGGAGGCCGGCCTCGATCACGGAGACGACGAGGAGGCGTCCGAGGCGGCGACGCACGGTGGCGTAGGTGCTGAGGGGCGAGGAGACGAAGCTGACGGCGAGCCACGGCGCGAGGAGTGCCGCGACGACGCCCGCGTCACGCCACCGCCCGGCGGGCGGGAGGAGCGCGAACGCCTCGGGGCCGACGAGCATCACGGCACCGAAGAACACGGTGGAGACGTAGGTGAGGGCGGTCGCCGTGCGGTGGAGGGAGGGAGCGGAGTCGCGGCCCTCCCGTTCGATGCCGGCCATGCGGGGCAGGAGGACGCCGGCCACGGCCTGGGAGAGGAGTGCCGAGGGTGCGGCGAGGATGTAGCTCGCGTAGCCGAACAGGCCGGCGAAGGAGACCCCGTAGAAGGCGCGCACGACGGGGGCGACGCCGGAGGCGGAGATGCCGTTGAGGAGCGCGGGCCACGTGTTGAGGAGGGGGAATTCGCGCCAGGTGCGGGCGAGTTCGCGCATGCGCCGCAGGGTGGGGCGGGCGCCCTCGGAGCGTCGGCTGCCGCGCATCATGCCGGCGGCGGAGCCGAGTCGGCCGAGGACGTAGCCGAGGGTGAGGGCGGAGGAGGATCCGCCGAGGAGTCCGCCACCGATCTGGGTGAGGACCTGGAGGAGGGTGCCGCCGACGCCGGCGCGGGCGACGAGGCCGAACCGTTCGTATCTGCCCTGGGTGAGGCGTTGGACGGTGTAGATCGCCATGCCGAACGTGACGAGCGGGACGAGCCAGAGCCCGGGGCCGACGAGGTGGCGGACGGTGTCGCCGGCGACGACCGTGGCGAGCGCGGCGACGGCGAGGAGGGCGGTGCTGCCCACGGACGCGAGGAGGAGGCACAGGGCGGTGAGGCCGCGGGCGTCGTCGTCGGTGTCGGCGAGGGGGATCGCCATCTCGTAGCGGCCGGTGACGACGATGGCGAAGAGGCCGCCGAGGGCGGTGGCGGTGTAGAACGCGCCGAACTCGGCGGGGGTGTAGAGGGCGCCGAGGATGATCTGGGCGACGACGAGGAGTGCCTGGGACGCGGCGGCGCCGAGGCTGAGGTTGGTCACCTGACGGGCGGCCGCGCCGAATCCGAGGCGGTTCCACCACTCGTCGACCCTGCTCACCGGTCGATCGTACGGGGCCGGCCAGGTGGCGGCGGTGACCGCGTGTCGGCCGGTCGGGCGTGGCTCCGCTCGTAGGCTGCGACCATGCGCGCCTCGCCGACCCGCTCCCCTCGCACGGGCGGCACGACCCGCGGTGGGTGGCCTCTCCTGTGGGTGGTGGCCGCGGCGGCGTGGCTCGTCGCCCTCGGGGTGCGCTTCGGCGGAGGCGTGGCCGGCACCGACGAGTTCTGGTACGCAGGCGATCTGCGGATGACGGGGGCGACCGGTGAGGCCGTGACCAACCACGTCTATCCGCTCTACGCGGCGTCGGCACCGGCGGGCGTGCTGCCCCCGCGGATGCACGACACCCCGGTGACGTCCGTGGCGTCGTGGGTGTACGCCGCGGTGGGCGGTGGACCGGGGGCGGACGGCGTGGCGTGGACCGTCGTCGGGGTCGCCCTCGCGGTCGCGACGGCGGGTGTCGTCGCGGCGACGGCCCGTCTCCTCGGCGGGAGTGGCGGTTGGGGTGCCGTCGCGTTCGCCGTGTTCCCCTCGACGACATGGGCGGCGCTCTCCCCGTTGTCGGAGGTGAGCCTCGCGTTCGGTGTCGCCGTCCTCGTGGGGGCGAGCGTGGCGGCGGAACGCACCGGGCGAGGGGCCTGGTGGGTCGTCGCGGGCGTGGCGGGCGGCCTGCTCGTGTGGGGACGCTCGAACTTCGTCCTGCTGCTGCTCGCCTGGGTGGGGTGGCTCGCCTGGTCCGGGTGGGACGTGCATCGCCCCCGGGCGACTCGGCAGGCTCGTCGGCACCGGCTCGCAGCAGCCGGGGCTGGCGGTGGAGCCGCCCCGGATGGACTCGATGCCGCACCCCAGGGGCATGGTCCGCACGCAGGGGCCGCGGGCGAGGAGCCCGCGGGCGGGGGCCGCGAGGTCGCCTGGCGGGCGGCGGGTCTGGCGGTGGCCCTCGCGGTCGTCGTCGGTCATGCGCTCGTCGCACGGCCGTACCCGAACGCCGGTCTCGCGGCGACGCTCATGGTCGGTGCCGCGGGGCGGTCGTCGAACATGGACTTCTACTTCGTGCCCGTGGCGTTCGACCCGTCGGTGTTCCTCGACAAGGCGGGCCGCGGGATGTGGCGGGCGCTCACGCCGCGGACCGCGGGCGAGTGGACCACCGTGCTGCCGATCGTCGTCGCCGCTCTCGTGGGCGTCGTCGGTGGGCGTGGCCGGAGCGACGGACGTGGCCGTAAGGGCCGCCGGAGTCCCGGGGGTCGGGCGTGGTCGGCGATGGTGATCCTCACGGCGGCGTCGTTCGTCACGTACGTCGCGACGTGTGCGGTGTTCCAGCCGCAGACGCGGTACCTCTACGCGACGGCGCCGCTCGCGGCCGTCCTCCTCGACGTCGTGGTGAGTCGTTCGTGGCGCGCGGGCCGCAGCCGGACGCGCGGCGTGGTCGCCGCCCTCACGTGTGTGGTCGTCGCCGTGGGGCTCGGACGGTCGTGGCACGTGGCGCAGACGCTGCGGACGGCAGGTGAGCGTGCCGCGGTCTCGACGGCCCAGCTCGAGGCGGCGCTCGCTCCCCTCGTGGACGACGGTCGAGCGGTGCTCGTCCTCGCGCCGGGCAACGCGACGGACATCGCCGTCGCCTACGCGGCCGTGCCGCATCCGGTGATCTCGGTCGACCCGGCGCTCGTGCCGCCGGCGCACGCACGCCGGCTGGCACGGGAGTGGCACGTCTCCGCCGTCGTCGCTCGGCCTGTCGACGCCGCCTACCTCTCGGCGGTGACGGGCGCACCCGTGGATGACCTGAGTCACCCCGTCACGCGGGGCTTCGTCGTCCGGCCGGCACGGTTCTGACGACGTCGTCGCCGGGGTGGGAACGCGTCGATGCATACGTCCGACTCGCTCGACCGGCCTCTCCCCGGCCGGTTCGCTTCGGCGGCAGGCGGAGAGCCCACCGTTACTCGTCTCCCCTGTGATCTGCTCCGCACGGAGGAGTGGTGACGCGGGAGTCTCCCGGTCCGATGTGTCGGTCGGACGCCCACCACGGCGTCACCGCACCTCGTCCGGGGTGCGGCGTCTCGACACGATCGGTGATCCCATGTCCCGCGTCTCCGCCCTCGTCCTCACCGCCGCCCTCGCCGCGACGCCTCTCGTCGCCGCCCCGGCGGCCTCGTCGTCGGCCGCCGTGACGGGCGCGTCCCGCACCACCAGGGTCATCGCCTACAAGAGCTGCGCCCAGCTCAACCGGGTCTACCCCCACGGTGTGGGCAAGCCGGGTGCCGTCGACAAGAACAAGAGCAAGAAGAAGGCCAAGCCCGTCCGTTCGTTCACGAAGAACGCGAAGGTCTACGCGGCGCAGCCCAAGTCCCTCGACCGCGACCACGACGGCATCGCCTGCGAGAAGCACTGACCCGACTCGCGGCCACCCCCTTGGGGGAATCCGCACATCGCGCAGAGCGCGACGGTCGTCGACGTCCCCCGGGACCCGCGTGGCGGGCCGGGGGATGTCGACGTGACGAGACGGCGCTCGACACGCCCCTCCGGGCGTCGTCCCCGGCGCCACGATGAGTCACCCTGATCGAGTGAGTGAGGCTGCGGCACAACGCGTTCCCCAGACGTCCCGCTTGGCGGCACTGGACGTGGCCCGCGGTCTCATGCTCGTGGTGAGCGTGGCCGTGAACGCCTGGTTCACGGCCCCCGCATGGTTCGAACACGCCGTGTGGGTCGGGGTCCACCCGATCGACCTCGTCTTCCCGGTGTTCGTCACGCTGAGCGGCGCGGGGTTGGCCATGACGTACGCACGCGGGGTGCGCCTGCGTCGCGAGGTGCGGCGTGTCGTCACGCTGTACGTCGTCGGGGTGGCGTTCACCGCTCTCCTCGCCTACCTCGCGACCGGACGCGTCGAGTGGGCGACGTTCGATCTCACGGGCGTTCTCCAGCTGTACGCCGGGATCGTCGCGGGGATGGTGACCCTCCGGCTCACGTGCCGGTCCTGGCGGGGGTGGCTCGTCGCGGGCCTCACCCTCGCGGCGGCCCAGGCGTTGCTGCTCGCGATCTGGGCGCACGGCTGCCCCGGCGGCGTGCTGACCCCGGAGTGCAATCCCTCCCGGGTGATCGACGTCGCCGTCTTCGGTGCACCCCACGTGTACGTGGAGGGCACGCGCGGACACGACCCGAGTGGGTTGGTCGTCCTCGTCGGTGCCCTCGCAACGGCGGCATGCGGGGCGGCGGGCGGCCGCGCTCTCCTCGATCACGCACGCGGGGGATCCACCCGGGAGATGCTCCGCCGTGCGGTGGTGACGGTGGTCGTGAGCGCCGTAGGGGCCGTGGTCGCCGCACAGTGGGTGCCGGCGTTCAAACGTCTCTGGACGGCACCGTTCGCCCTCGCGGTGGCAGCGGGAGTCGTCGCGGTGCTCACCGTGCTGCACGTCCTGCTCGACGGCCGACAGGTGAGCCGCGCCGAGGCCTGTCTGCGGTATCCCCTCGTCGCGCTGGGTCGCAACAGCCTGCTCGTCTACTTCGGCTCCCACGCGGTGGTGAGCACGCTGCTGCGCACCGGCCCGTCCGGGGAGGTGCCGGTGCGCGGGCGGTCGTGGGCGGAGGTGGCGCAGCACGGCGCTGCCGAGTGGGTCGGCGCTCCGGGCGCGGCGTGGCCGTGGTGCATCACGGCGGTCGTGGCGTGGACGCTCCTCGCGATGCTGCTCCACCGTCGGCACCTCTACATCAAGGCCTGAACCGGACGAATCCCGCTCAGGGGAACGGCGTCTCGCGCCGATGAGGGAGTGATGGGGGCGTTCCGTGGACCCGGAGATCGTCGGGTCCTCCGCCCCTCTCGCTCGACGAAAGGACCCTTCCATGAGCAAGGTCATCACCGTCCGTCGCACGCCGCTCCTCGGCGCGACGGCCCTCCTCACCGCAGGCGCGCTGGGCCTCGGCCTCGCGCAGAGCGCCTCGGCCGCCGACGTCTCCCGCTTCGGCGGGTCGGACCGTATCGCCACCGGCCTCGAGGTGTACACGCAGAACCGTGCGGTGTTCACCTCCGACACCGTCGTCCTCGCGGGCACGAACGGCTTCGCCGACGCGCTGACGGCGTCCCCGCTCGCCGCGCACCTCAAGGCGCCGGTCGTCACGACGGGCCCGAAGGCGCTCGACGCCCGCGTGCTCGACACGCTCAAGGCTCAGGGGGTCAAGCACGTCGTCGTCGTGGGCGGCCTGGGGGCGGTCTCGGCATCCGCGGTCTCCACGCTCAAGTCGGCGGGGATGACGACGGAGCGTCTCGGCGGGGAGACCCGTTACGAGACGGCCCGTGTCATCGCGGCCCGTGTCATCACCGCTCGCGGCGGGGCCAAGCTGCCCGTGTTCGTCGCCGACGGCACGGGGTACGCCGACGCGCTCGCCGCCGGCGCGCCCGCGTCGAAGCAGGGTGGGGTCATCCTCCTCAGCCGCACCGGCGCCATGGACGCGACGACCGAGGCGATGATCAAGGACGAGGCGAGCAAGGTCGTCGCCGTGGGCGGCGGCGCCTCTCGCGCCATGGACGCGGCGGAGATCACCGCCACGAAGATCTCGGGGGTCAACCGTTACGAGACGGCCGCGCTCCTCGCGCAGACGTACTACGCGGCCCCGGCGTCGGTGGTCCTCGCCTCCGGCGCGGACTACGGCGACGCGGTGGCGGGTTCGCCGCTCGCGGCCGGCACCGGCGTTCCGCTGCTGCTCACGCCCCCGACGGGCCTGCCCGACTCGGTCAAGAAGTACCTGGCCGCGACGAAGCCGAACATCGCCGTGCTCGGCGGTGTTGCCTCGATCCCGACCACCGTGGCGACGAACGCCGAGGCCGTCGCGGACTCCGGCGACGTCACGGCCACCACCCCCGCCCCGTCGCCGACGGCCACGCCCACCGGCACGGCGACGACCTCGCCCTCCGGCACGAGCACGACTTCGCCCTCCGGCACGTCGACCACGTCGAGCACCGGGACGCCGTCGTCGTCGAGCACGAGCGGCACCGGGACGACGGACGCCTCCCCGTCCGCCTCCTCCAGCTCGAGCTCGTCGAGCTCCAGCTCCTCGGCTCAGTGAGCCCACACCGGCCCTGAGGGGTCGCGCCTCCCGCTGGACGGGAGCCTCGGGTGGTGGGCCGTCGGCTCGCCACCCGAGGTGCGGCCGGGGTGACACCGGGCACCCCGGACCTGGGCGCCGGCAGCGGGTTCTTCCGGACACTCGTCTCGGTCGCCTCCCGGCCGATAGGGGGATGGCCGCGTCTGCGGCCCCCGCGGGGACGGATTCCTGCGGCGCGTGCTTCAGGGAAGAGTCGTCATGGCCGTTTCATCGGTTCGGAGGGCTGCGGCGTCGTGCGCCGCGGCCCTCGTCGTGGTCTGTGGGGGTGGCACCGCAGGTGTCACGGTGCCGGCCGCGAGCGCAGCGACACGGGCGGCGCCGCCGCGCTCCGTCACACCGGTCGCGACGGTGGTGCCGACGGCTCCCGACTCGCAGCGACTCGCACCAGCCCGCGCGGCGTTGGCCTCACGGGATGCCGTCACCGTCGCCGTGCTGGGCGACTCCGTCGGCAACGACCCGGGCGAGTGGGTGTCGATGTGGGCGGGCAATCTCGCCACCGACCGGTACGTCTTCGTGCATCACTTCGACTGGCGGGCGGAGCGGTACGACCCGGACGTCGAGGTCTTCCCGCCGAGCGGTGTGCCGCGCGCCGAGCCGATCGTCGTGTGGAACTTCGGATGGCCGGGCGGGACACCGCAGCGGGCGTTGGAGCATCTCGAGGTGGGGGTGCCGGAGCGTCCCGACGTCGCGGTGGTCTCCTTCGGACACAACCTCTCCCCCGGCGCGGTGAAGCCGCAGTACTCCGCCCTGCTCGCCGGGGTGCACCAGCGCTTTGGCCAGATCCCGCTGGTGACGACTCTCGCCCACATGACCCCTGATGTGCGTCCCGGCCAGGCGGAGGGACGGGTCCGTCTTCTCCGGTTGCTCCGGTCTCAGGGCATGGGCGTCGTCGACGAGCGTGAAGTCCTTGCGGGCATCCCGTCGTACGACGCGATGTGGGACGTGGTGCACCCCAACGTCCTCGGGTACCGGCGCATCGCCGACCTCGTGACGGCCTCGTTGAGGTCTCCCCCCGCGAGGGTGGGGCCGCGGTGCACGTCCCCCTCCCCGGCTCGGGCGAAGGCTGTGGCGGGGCGAACGGTCTCCTCCCCCGCGGGCACCGGGACACGATGGACGTCGCAGATCCGCGTCACCGACGCGTGCGGTCTTCCGCTCACGAACGCGTGGATCCGCCTCACCGTCACCCCGACCCGTGGACGCCCGAGCACCACGTCCACCCAGACGGACCGGCGGGGAACCGCGCCCATGGAGGTCCGTCTCGGACGCGGGATCGGCGCCGTCGTCACCGGCACGGTCACCGACGGGACGACGACCGTCGAGCTTCCCCGGACGACGCTGCTCGCGCGCTGACCCACCCCTGCGCGGGCGGGAATGCGGCGCGCGCTCACACGACCCGGTCCACCCCGGGGATGCGGCGGCCGAGGAGTGCGAAGGCGTAGGCGCCGACGATGACGACGACGCACCGCGCGACGAGTTCGGCGGGTGAGGACGCGACGATCCCTCCGCCGATGATCGGGGCCCGTTCGGCGGCGGCGAGGACGAGCTGGTGCGCGGCGAAGACGCCGAGGGTGGCGGCGCCGAGCTCCCGTCCCCACCGTGCCGGGGCGGGGCGGGCGAACCCGCCGCCGAGGCCGCCGGGTCGGACGATCCAGCGGGTGAGGTACATGGCGCAGCACGCGGCGAGCGCGACGGCGGGGTGAAAGTAGGACTCGGCGGGCTGGTAGTGCTCGAGCACCGCGCCGAACCCGGTCGGCTGTTTCCACTGCCACACGATCCAGGCGCATCCGGCGACGAATCCGGCGAGGGCGGCGAGTCCTCGCGCGGTGGTGAGGTGCGCGCGGCGTAGGGCGTAGCCGAGGAGGTAGTAACCGAGGTAGGGCACCCACCAGGTCACGGCGGTGCGGATCCATTCCTCGCTGGCGGGTGCGACGGGCACGATGGCCATTGCGGCGGCGGGCATGGCGGTGAGCACGACACCCGCGATGCCGACCTCCCTCGGCGAGACCGACGCGACCCACGGCACGAGCAGGGGGGTGAGCAGGGCGAGGCCGAGGACGATCCAGAAGAAGTAGAGCGCCGTGTAGAGGGTGCCCGTGGCGGCGGCGTGGAGGAGCGCAGCGGGATCGAACGCGCCTCGGAGGTGGACGACCCAGGCGGCGTAGACGAGATGCCAGAACACGAGCGGCGGCACGAGGCGGGAGGCGCGGCGGCGGAGGAAGTGCCCCGTGCCGCGGTACCGAGAGGGGTCGAGGAGCATCGCGCCGCTGCACATGACGAACGCCGGCACCGACCAACGGGAGACGAAGTCGAGCACCCGCGCCCACTCCCCCACCGGCACGTCCCGGCCGTAGAGCTGCGCCGCCGTCACCCCGTTGACGTGGATGAGGATCACGCCGCAGATCGCGACCAACCTGAACCACCCGAGCCACGCGAGTGATTCGGGCGCGAAGGTCGTACCGGCGGGAGCCGCCACGCGCCCGTCGCTCGCCGAGCGGCCGTCACCCTCCACACCCATGCGCATCTCTCCCTGTCTCCCCCACCGGCTTCCGGTCATTGTGACAACGAACGGCGGCCGAGACCGGCACCCCACGCGGTGGGCCGACCGGGATCCTCGCGCCCGGTCCACTGCCCGCGGCCCAGAGGTGCGTGCAGGGCCAGGCACGTCCGCGCGGGGGGCTTCCGGTCCCCGAGGGGCGCGACGTCGCCCACAGCGCTCTGGCAGGTCGCGCACGGGCAGACAGGAGCCGCTGGAGTCATGCGGAGAGCGGCGACGAAGCACCGACATCGACCCGCGTAGCTTCGCGATGCGACCGGATGCAGGCCTTCCGCTCCTCAGTAGTCAGGGGTGAGAACGTGAGGTCGCCGGCCGGCAGAACTACCGGCTGCCCTCCTCCGCAAGGAACGAGGACGGCCCGCTCCCCCACGTGGCCGACGACGACGCGATCCTGCGGTGGCAGCGGCCGGCCGTTCCCGGTCCGGAGTCCGAAGACCTGCTCGGCGTCGACCACGAAGCTCCACGACCCCTGCCGGGGTGGTGTGGCAGTGCTCGTGCCTCGCTGCTGACGTAGCGCAGGCCCGCCATCAGGGCGAGTGCGCTCGCCAGGGACACCAGGAGGGCGAGGAGTGCCGCGCCGATGCGGCTCTGACGCCGCACCGCGTAGACGGCCGCACCGCCGAACGCGCCCGCGACGAGGGAGGGCACGAGGAGGAGGCCGGTGACGATGACGCGACTCATGAGGTCCGCGTCGACGGTGCCCGGGGGCACGCCGAGGCCGCGGGCGAGCACGAGGTCGGCGAGTTCGGTCCACGCGAACGCCCCGAGAAGCGCGGTGCCGAGGGCAGCGAGGGGAAGGCGCACGCGTGGGCGGTCACGGGGGTCGAGCACGTGGAGCACCAGGGCTGCTCCCCCGACGAGGAGCACCGTGACCGTGGTCATCACCGGCTGGGCGAGAACCGTGCCTGCGAGGACGACCGCGGCGAAGACTCCCACCACGAGAGCGACGACGCAGTCGAGCACGCGCCGCCCGATCGTGACGGGCCGCGTCGACGCGGAGGCCGGCGATGTCATGTGTTCGTGGGCCGGGGGCATGACGAGCGTGCCTCGCGCGCTGACCGCGACGCCGGCCACGATGAGCGCCACGCAGAGGAGCTCGACGCAGTAGGTCGCCAGAGGAGAGAGCGCCTCCCCAACGGGCCCACTGCCAGGGGCCGGGTGCGGAACGAAACGGAGTCCGAGCGCGAGACCGATCAGTCCGGCGATGAGGGCGGGCAGCGCCCGATCGAGCGGGAAGGCAAGGGATCGCTCGATGCGCTCGACATCCCACTGCACCGGCGCCTCGGGAACGGCCGCGCGAACTGCCGCTCGCGCAGCGGCGGGGTCGTGGGCGCTGACAATAAGGCTGTCCCGTGCCGGGGTTAGTGGAGGCTCGGTTCTGACGCCTCGACGGTAGCCGGGGCGGGGTTCTGGGCGTAGTAGGTGGTCTCGTACTCGACGGGTGGGACCAGGCCGATCTGTCCGTGCAGGCGTCGGTGGTTGTACCAGTCGATGTACTCGGCCACGGCGATCTCTAGGTCGTCGATGGTCTTCCAGGGACCGCGGTTTCGGACGAGCTCGGCCTTGAAGATCGAGTTGAATGCTTCGGCCATCGCGTTGTCGTAGGAGTCGCCCGTCGATCCGACCGACGCGACCGCGCCGGCCTCGGCAAGGCGTTGGGTGTAGCGGATGGCGACGTATTGAACTCCCTTGTCCGAGTGCGCGATCACGCCCGTCGTGGGCTGCCCGGCGCGGTCGCGGGTCCACAACCCCATCTCGAGGGCATCCAGGGCCAGGTCGGTGCGCAAGCTGGTCGACAGCTGCCAGCCCACGACCCTGCGCGAGTACACGTCCAGCACGAATGCCGCGTACACCCAGCCGGCGAAGGTCCGGCAATAGGTGATGTCTGCGACCCACACCCGGTTCGGGGCCGACGCGATGAACTGCCGCTGCAGCAGGTCAGGACGATCGTCGGGCCCACGCCCGGCGATCGTCGTGCGCGGTCCCTTGGCCCGGCTGACCCCGCGCAACCCCTGGGCACGCATGAGTCGGTGGACCGTGCAGCGGGCGATGCGGTGCCCGTCGCGATTCAGCGCGGCGTGGACCTTACGAACCCCGTACACGCCGTAGTTCCTCTCGTGCACCGCCTTGATCGCAGCAACGTGCTTCGCGTCGCTGGCCGCGCGTCTGGACGGCGGACGGTTCCTTGCGGCGTAGTAGGTGCTCGGGGCGATCGCCAGGCCTGCCTCACGCAAGACCCGACAGATCGGCTCGACCCCGAACCGCACACGGTGCTCGTCGATGTAGTCGACGAGCACCGCCGTGCTCACCTGATCCTGCGGTCGAGCTCCGCCGCGGCGAAAAAAGCCGACGCCGTCCGCAAGATCTCATTCGTCCGCCGAAGCTCACGAACCTCACGCTCGAGCTCGGCGATCCGGGCCGCCTCGGCCGTGGTCGTTCCCGGCCGGTCACCAGCATCGACCTCGGCCTGGGACACCCAGTTCCGCAACGTCTCCGGGTTGATCCCCAACTGCTCACCGACCCGACGCAACGCCCCCTGCCTCGTGGCAGGGTCACGCCGCAGCTCGACCGCCATCCTGATCGCTCGCTCCCGAAGCTCCTCCGGGTACTTCCTCGGTGCTGCCATGACTCTCATCCTTCCGGTGAATGAGAGCCTCCATCACACCCGGCACGGGACAGGCCGTGTCGGCCGTGGCTTGCCAACCACACGTCGAGCTCGGTGGCGTCGTCGTGGTTGCGGGCCACCATGCGAAATTCGCTGGGGTGCGACGCACCCACCACGGGCGAGGTGACTGCCGAGACCGGCACTCCCCCGGCCTGGAGTGCGGCCATGAGGTCGCACCGTTGCGTCGCGGAGTGGGGTGCGTATCCGCCGCGGGTCCAGGCGAGCGTGAGGACAGTGGCGGCTCCCTCGGGCCGGCTTCCCACGCAGCGATAGCCGAGTTCGTCGGCGGTCGTGACTGCGAGGTCGCCACCCTCCGGCGGCACAAGTACCTCGAGACACGTCGACGTCGGGCCGAGCAGACGGTGCACCCCTGAAGCACTGAGCCTCGGCCCCGACCACGCCCGCCGGGCCTTCCGCACGTCGCGGGCGAAGGTCGACCTCTGCACTCTCGAGCACGCCATGCGCTGCACCGTAGGTACGTCCACCGACAGTCCCTTTCCCCTGCCGTGACACAGCACAGCGGGCCGGGATCCGAAGATCCCGACCCGCTGCGTGTCGTTCCTAGACGGTCATGCCGTCGTCACGAGGTGGGTCAGTTGGCGACAGCCGCGTTGGCGTCGTTGATGACGTTGGTGGACACGACACCACCGAGGCCCAGCGCGATGACGGGCTCCAAGTCGGCCTTGTGGGCCGTAAGGAGGTCCTTCGTCGCGTCGGGGAGCTTCTCGGAGTCCGTCAGCGCGATGATGGTGCGCTGGCGGGCCGCCGACGGGCCGGCCGCCAGGGCGTCCGCCCAAGCACCCTGGGCCACGCCGCCGGTGCTGCCGTCGATCGAGCCACCGTTGGTGAGGAACGGCACCCCGGTGCCGGAGGCGGCGAAACCAAGGCCGGGCGACGTGTTCGTCGAGGACGCACCGCGAGCCTTCAGAGCAAACTCCGAGACGGCCTTCGCCGTGTCCCAGCGGCTCGCGCCGCCGAGACGGTTCACGGAGACGCCCCGCCCATTGGACTCCGTGACGAGGGAGTCCGGGAGAACCCCCTTGTCACCGACGAAGAGGAGGTGCTTGATGTCCATCTGGCCGATCTGCGCGGCGGCGTCAGCGTTCATGCTGCCCGCGCCGTTGCTGAGGATGACCGGAATCGGGTTGGCCCCGAGCTCGTTGCCCACGAGCGGCCCGGCCGCCAGTGCGTCCCACGGCGCCATGCCGTTGGCGACGATAGCCGTCTTACGCCCCGGCTTGCCGAACTCGGGAACCGTGGTGCCGATGGGGTTGACCGCGGTCTCGGCCGCGTACATGTTGACCTTCTTGTTGGTCTCAAAGCGGTTGTTGCCCGCAATGCGCGTCACGGTGAGACGAGCATCCATCGGGACGACCGAGCGGTTGCCGCTCTTCTCCGTGACACTGGCGTCGGTGACAGACCCGCCCACCGGCACCGTGTTCGTGACCTGCTTCGAGGTGTCGTTTACTGCGAAGGTGTAGTCGTCCACATGGTTCAGCGTGGTCGTGCCTGTGCCGATGGTGACGGTGCGAGACTGCCCGGTCGCGTCGAGGGTGACGGTCGCGGTGTTGCCCGACGTCCACGCGACCGTGTAGCCGGGGCTCGCACTTACCGCCGTGGGCGCACCCGCCGCGTCACGCGTAACGCTCAGAACCAGGGGGCTGGGCGCCGCAGCAAGGTCGGTGTAGGCAAAGGTGCCGTTCAGGGTCGCAGTGCCAGCGTCGCCCGCACCCACGGCGCTCGTGGCGGCAACGTTTCCGTCATGCCGGGTCACGGTCACCTGCTGGGTCTGCTGCTTGGCCTGCACGTCGTACGCCTGCATGCTGCGGAGCTGGTCTTCGACGGCCTTGCTGACCGACCCGGTGCCGCCCACGATGAAGACGTTCTTGGCACCGTAGTTCTTGAGGAACTCGATGTCCGTCTGCGGAAGGGAACCCTGGCGCGTGAGGATGAGCTGCGCGTCCTTGGTCGCCGCGAGGTAGCCGGCCGAGAGAGCGTCCGCGAAACCTTCACCGGACGCGATGACGACGTTGTCGCTCTCGCCCACCATCCCGTCGTTCTCGTTGGTGCCCTCGTCGTATTCGGCGATCTTCACGGCCGTCTGGTAGCGATCCTGCCCGCCGAGACGCTTCGGGACCTGAGTGGCAACGGCCTCGGAGACCGTCACGCCACCCGGGAACGTGATGTCCTCCTGGTTACCCGTGGCGGTCAGGTACGAACCTGCCGGGGCAGCAGAGATGCCGTTCCGCGTAAGGCTGTAGGAGTAGGACTGCGTACCGCGGGGGGCCTTGACGTTGAACCCGGAGATGACCACGCGAACAGCGTTCGCGGGCTGGTCACCGCTCGCGATCGTGAGGATGTCATTGTTGGGGCCGCTGATCGCGGGGGTGGCGGTGCCGGCCACGGTCCCGTCGCTCTTGTAGAACGTGGCGACCGGCTTGACCGTCGTGTCAAACGACACACCGTCCGCGGTGACCGCGATGGGCTGGGTCACGCCGAAGGCGGAACCGTCGGTCCGCGTCACGGTGATGGGGCCGGCCGTCTGGGACGTGCCGTCGGCAACCAGAGTGCTCGAGGCGACCTCAAGCTTGGCCTGGGCGATCGTGGCCGGGTAGGTGACGGCGTTAGCTCCCGTCTCGTCAAAGAATTGCAGCGTCCCCGCCGTGTTGGCGGAAGACGTGGGAGCCACGTCCCCAGCATTATAGGCGCTGGCCGTCAGGCTCACGTCACCGGTGAGGCTCGCACCGACGTCCACCTTGGCACCGTTGATGCTGCCGATGAACTTGGCGGTCTGAACGTCGCCCTTGGAGTCGTTGGTGAAGGTGATGCGGACCTTGTCCTTGTAAGCGTCACCGGTCGTGGACTGCATGGAGACCGTGTAGGTCGGCGCCACGGGTGCGATCGCGCCGGTGAACGGCTGCTCAGTGCCATCCTCGACGGAGCCCACCGTGTTGGCCGCGCCGCTCGTGTTCGCCACGTGCGTGTTGGCGGCGTAGGCCTTCGTGTCGATGTTGACGGTCGGCTGCGACGTGAAGTTGATCCGGGACGCGGCGGCGCCATTGGCCTTGCCCGCGGCAGCCACCGTGAACTCGATGTAGTCACCGTTGCGCCAGGTGCTGGGAAGGACGAAGCGCGTGTCAGCCAGAGGCTGAGCGGTGGCGCCAGCAGAGATGGCCTGGGCACCCTGAGTGCCGGGCTCGTTGCGGTCGGAGTCGATGACACCGAGGCTCGCGGCGGCGGCATCGGTGTATTCGTTCGGCGTCTGGGTGTTGGTCCACGCGAAGGCCGCGGGGGCGACGCCGCCGATGATGAGGGCGCTGGCCGCGAGAGTCGCGACGGAGCGCTTGCGCAGCTTGGCTGCAGAGTTCACTGGTGCCTCCTGAAGGCTGTTTGAAACGACGAACTCGGGGGGGTTGGCGAGGTCGGTCACCCGGGGTCTACTTCCCCCAGACCACCGGGATCCCGATGGCGACCCGCCGTGATTGATGGTTACACCATCCTGATCATCGCTCAACCGGCGTTGGCATTACATCCAGTTTTCTCGGAGCCTCCTCACGCACCTTCAGGTCAGGGTCAGAGGCTCGCCTATAGTCGGCAAACACCCCCGGAACTTGAGCGCAGAACCTATGGCATAGATCACACTCGAGCCGCACCTTGGCTAGGGGAATCCGGTCGACCGACTCGACAGAAACCGCTTCTCACGTGCTCGTTTTCATGCGGGCGCACCGCTCCCCGTGAGGCCACAGCACACTCACACCCCCCGGCCCAGCTCACGCATCGGCACCGAGCCAGGCCCCTCTCCCCACCAGTCGACACCCCTCGGCGCCGAAAGATGGGCACGAACACCCGACATGACGAGCCCAACGAGAGCCATCGAAATACGGTCGATCAAGACGCTCGACCAGTTACACCGGTACGTTGTTTTGCGTAACACAGTCGGTCGTACGACCAGTTCTTCATGCCCCGCGAAAGTCCAGGCCGGAACCTCCTAGCCACCTCGGCCTCCATCGCTCGGCGTGTCCAACGGCCCAGCCACACGAGCTACACCGGCTTGGACAATTGCCCCTTTCATCCCGCCCACTCAGCCCTGATCCACCGTCCGGGGGTGGGTATTCCGGCGCGTCTTGGTAAGAGA